>NZ_SDLD01000260.1:0-301 GCF_013096875.1 Geobacillus sp. DSP4a
AAGAAGCTCCGCTTCTTTGGTTCGTTCTTTTTCAAGCGTCTTTCCTTTTCGCTGGTCGAGCGCGCTCGATTCAACAACGATCAGCCGAACGGGGTGGCCTTCATACGTCGAGGCCGTTTCCCATACCTGGTACGTGGCGCCGTTTCTCTCCGCCAACGTAAAGGGATCGCTCCACGGGACGGATGAGTTTCTCACAATCGACCTCCTGAGCCCAATGTTCCAAGTGAACAAGGGCTTGCCGGCCGTCAAACACATTGTAGAGGATGGCCTGAACGGCATCGCTGACTCGCGTTTGGCACTG
>NZ_SDLD01000261.1:0-301 GCF_013096875.1 Geobacillus sp. DSP4a
ATGTATTTTTGTATCAAACAACAGCTAAATGGTTTGACCAAAGAAGAATACTTGACTCTTCGAGAACTGTGCCATATTGCCAAGAACATGTACAACGTCGGATTGTACAATGTCAGACAATACTATTTTGAACACAAGGAATTTCTTAATTATGAGAAAAACTATCATCTTGCAAAAACTAACGAAAACTATAAGCTGTTAAACAGCAACATGGCACAGCAAATTTTAAAAAAGGTCAATGAAGCCTTTAAATCTTTCTTTGGTTTGATCAGTCTTGCCAAACAAGGAAAATATGACCACA
>NZ_SDLD01000262.1:0-299 GCF_013096875.1 Geobacillus sp. DSP4a
GTCCGAGGCGTATCAAGGGGCGTCATTTCAGGAAGCGTTGCGGGCGCTGGAGTACGTGAAACGAACCCGGGGGATCGGGCTGTTGATCGGAGAGCCGGGGGCGGGCAAGACGTTCGCCCTTCGGGCGTGGAAGGAATCGTTGTCCCCTTCGTTGTATCATGTGGTCTACTTCCCGTTATCGACCGGAGGCGTGATGGATTTTTACCGTGGACTGGCCTTGGGATTAGGAGAGGAACCGAAGTACCGCAAGGTAGATCTCTTCCGCCAAATCCAGCAGGCGATCGAGCGATTGCATCATG
>NZ_SDLD01000263.1:0-292 GCF_013096875.1 Geobacillus sp. DSP4a
GCGTCAGGCGGGTAAGATCCCTCGAAGATGACGAGGTCGATAGGTCCGAGGTGGAAGCGTGGCGACACGTGGAGCTGACGGATACTAATCGATCGAGGGCTTAACCTAGAAAAGCGGAGGCGAGCGGCGGCGAGCCGGAGCTAGACAATGAAAAGTGAAAGCGCCGCGGCTTCTTCCGACGGTTATCTAGTTTTGAAGGAATGACTTTCCTTCTTGACAACATTTATTTTTTAAGTATAATAAATGATGTCGAAACTGAATCGCTTGCCTAGTGGTGATAGCGGAGGGGAAA
>NZ_SDLD01000264.1:0-292 GCF_013096875.1 Geobacillus sp. DSP4a
ATCAAGACAAATGGGTTGGTCGAATCCATCTCAAAGTTGAACAAGATCGCGATGTCCTGTAAAAATGCATCCTTCGCTAAATGCATCTCATCCAAAATGAACACCGGCGTGATCCGCCGTTCATGATACAATCGCTCGATCGCCTGCTGGATTTGGCGGAAGAGGTCTACCTTGCGGTACTTCGGTTCCTCTCCTAATCCCAAGGCCAGTCCACGGTAAAAATCCATCACGCCTCCGGTGGATAACGGAAAGTAGACGACATGATACAATGATGGATTCAATGACTCTTTCA
>NZ_SDLD01000265.1:0-287 GCF_013096875.1 Geobacillus sp. DSP4a
TCGTTCCCTCAAAACTGAACGAAACAGAAGCGCGATTTGCTTTGAATAACGACTGATGTCCAGCTCCGGCTCGCCGCTGCTCGGGGTCAAATAACCTTCGCCTTCCGGGTGCAAGCACCCTTGCAGGCGAAGAACATTTGCCCATCGCGGCGACCCGCGAGCCTCCGCTTTTCGTCCTTAGAAAGGAGGTGATCCAGCCGCACCTTCCGGTACGGCTACCTTGTTACGACTTCACCCCAATCACTTGCCCCACCTTCGGCGGCTGGCTCCCTTGCGGGTTACCTCAC
>NZ_SDLD01000266.1:0-286 GCF_013096875.1 Geobacillus sp. DSP4a
GGGTGAAGTCGTAACAAGGTAGCCGTACCGGAAGGTGCGGCTGGATCACCTCCTTTCTAAGGACGAAAAGCGGAGGCCGCAATGGCCAACTGTCGATACACAGCGCTTTCGTTTCGTTCAGTTTTGAGGGAACGAGTCATGTTCTCTCAATGACAAAAATCGTTCCTTGAAAACTAGATAACCGGAAAAGCGGAGGCTCGCGGGTCGCCGCGATGGGCAAATGTTCTTCGCCTGCAAGGGTGCTTGCACCCGGAAGGCGAAGGTTATTTGACCCCGAGCGGCGGCG
>NZ_SDLD01000267.1:0-286 GCF_013096875.1 Geobacillus sp. DSP4a
CCCATCTCGGCGCACGCATACTGCAGCACCTCGGACCGATAAATTTTCCCGTTGTCCGAGTAAATGCGTTTCGGCTTCCCGCAACGAAGCACCGCTTCCTTCGTGACGATCCGCAGCCCGTCAAACTTCTCCGAAGGGAAAAATTGGGCATATGGCACTAACCGCGAGCAGTCATCGATATACGCGATCAAAAACGTTTTCTGGGCTTTCCCATGGACGCGAATCGTGGGTCCATGGGATAAGTCCCCTTGCCATAGCTCATTGATCTGGTCATACGCAAAACGCT
>NZ_SDLD01000268.1:0-284 GCF_013096875.1 Geobacillus sp. DSP4a
GTGGAACATACAAGCGTTCATGTCCGATGTATACATGTTCCATTTCCACTGATTCCCCTTCCTCTAATTGATTCCCAAGGGATTCCCAATCCCATTCCTTCCACTGGCCATTCTCCTTGATATACACTTTCATATCGGAACAGAGCCGAGTAATATAATACGCTCCGCGGGCGTCGATCTCGGCCAGTGCGGCAACGGAGAAAAAGCCCAAATCCCGAATACATAGGTCATTCGGTAAAATCGTATGCTGGGCATGATAGGCAAAACGAGCGTCCGAGTCATTG
>NZ_SDLD01000269.1:0-281 GCF_013096875.1 Geobacillus sp. DSP4a
CTTGAAAACTAGATAACCGGAAAAGCGGAGGCTCGCGGGTCGCCGCGATGGGCAAATGTTCTTCGCCTGCAAGGGTGCTTGCACCCGGAAGGCGAAGGTTATTTGACCCCGAGCGGCGGCGAGCCGAAGCTAGACAGTAAGGAAGAAGCCGAGAAGCGCTGTAGGTTAAGCTAGAAAGGGCGCACGGTGGATGCCTTGGCACTAGGAGCCGATGAAGGACGGGGCAAACGCCGAAACGCTCCGGGGAGCTGTAAGCAAGCGTCGATCCGGAGATGTCCGAA
>NZ_SDLD01000026.1:0-51069 GCF_013096875.1 Geobacillus sp. DSP4a
CTACAACTTTGGGGACAAAGGGTACATCAGCCACGCTCTTCGAGAAAAGCTGTACGAAGAACACCAAGCCGCGTTCTGGACACCGTCTCGACACAATCAAAAGCACGGCCCATCCAAGGCATGGGAAGAATGGATCAGGAAAAAACGCAAAGTCATCGAGACGGTGTTTTCGATTCTCGTAGACCAATACCGGATCACCGACATTCGAGCGAATTCCATGGTCGGGTTTGAAGTGGCACTCGATGGCATCTTGTTGGCTTATTCCTTGGTCACACTAGGGCTGGTTGAGCGCTGACACTCAACTAGCACCACGGGTTGAAACTGTTTTTTTTTTTGTAACAGTTTTCCAACCATTTTTCGTTTATCATGAAAATGGAGGAATCGATGATGCATTCATTTTGCCATATGGGAGGCCCTGAAGGGGTGAAACTATGCGCTGGCTTGGCGCAATTAAAACAAGAGCACGGCCCGTTGCGCGCCCAAATGGAGCAGGTGCTCGCCGCAGCGGAAGCGATCGGCCAAGGGGCGGATGACCGCAACTGGCGTGGGCCGCTCGCCGATTTGAGGGAAAAAGTCGAATCGTTCGTCGCCGTTTTAGATCCTCATTCGGAGCGGGAAGAAGGCGTATTGTTCCCGATGATGGCCAAGTACATCGGGCGGACGACCGGCCCCATCGCCGTCATGGAATACGAACATGAACAGGCGAAAGCGCGTCTTTCGATGTTTTTGGAAAAAACCGCCCATTTGCTGGAAACCGTGGACAGCGAACAGGCGTTAACGCTCGCCGGCGCGGTGGTTGAGGCGCATCATATTTTGGATGAGCACTTCATGAAAGAAGAAAACGTGCTCTTCCCGATGGCCGAGCGGCTGTTGTCGGACGGGGAGAAAGAGGAGCTGTTTGCACGCATGAACGAGTGACGATGGAATGGAAAACGGGACGCTTCTTTGTATGGAGCATCCCGTTTTCTTCATGGCACGCGGATGAGTCGGGTTGGCGCCGGTCCGTGACGGAGAGGGACGGGAGGCGGATGAACGGCATCCCGTTTTCCGTGATAACGGTCTTGGTTGGGGACTTTATGCTGCCTGACATCCGCTTACTGGGCGCGGTCAAGCGAGTCGACGGATTTGGGCATCCGCTTTCGGTAGACGACGTAGCTGCGCTGCAAGTAGCGGAGCGGAAAGCTGAATACGTGAACGAGGCGGGTGAACGGCCAGACGGCGAACAAGCCAAACGCGGCGAGAATATGGATTTTGAACCAAAGCGGGACCGTTTCCATATAAACCGGGTCCGGGCGGAATGTGAGAAGGCCGCGGAACCATGGACCGATCGTCGTTCGGTAGTCAAAGCCATGTGAGTTGACGTTCAGCAATGTCGATGATAACCCGCTGGTGATCACGACAAGCAAAAATCCGAGCGCGACCCAGTCGCCGGTGCTGCTTGTCGCCCGCACGCGCTTGACCGTCAAGCGGCGGCGAAAAAGGATCACGAAACCAACGAAGGCCGCCAAACCAGCCGGAATGCCGCCCGCCAAGGCGATGACGTGGTACATCTCCTCCGTAACGCCTAACGCCGTGTAAAACGGTTCCGGAATGAGAATGCCCATCACGTGGCCGACGAAGACGAACAAAATGCCCCAGTGAAAGAGAAGGCTTCCAAGGCGCAACTGCCGTTTTTCAAGCAGTTCGCTTGATTTGGATGTCCAGCCAAACTGGTCGCGCTGGTAGCGCCAAATATGGCCGGCGACAAATAGGACAAGCGCCAAATACGGAACAATCACCCAGAGAAATTGGCTGGCCATGCCGTTGCACCTCCTTTCGGGAGCGGCGTCACGCCGAGTTGAGTGAATGTGTGATTGAGCGCGTCAAACAGCTGTGCATACGGGCTGCCTGCCGCTGCCAGCCGGTCGCCGATTTCGCGGATATGGCCGGCATAATCGGCGAGCAAGGCGGTCGTATGCTCTTGATCTGCATAGGCCATCCATTCAAGCATGAGCGGCAAGTAGTCGGGCAGCTCGTGATCGGAGACGGCGAATCCGGCCGCCTCGTAGCGCGCTTTTAAGGCAACGAGTTCGATTCCGCGCTCCCGCTGCTCGCCGTTTGTCATATACGTCAAGTACAAATTCGTTTTTTTGCCGAAATCAAATGTTTCGACATATTGCTCCGTCCGCTCTCGAGTCGGGGTGACCGCGAGCTGTTCGGCCACTGCCAAAAGCGGCGCGCGGACGGTTTCATCGTCAAGCGAGCGGATGGCGTCTAGGCAGTCAGGAAGCGATTCGGCCCACTGTTCGTCCGGGTAAGACAACAAATACGATACACATAGAAAGACCGTTTGTTGTTGTTCGCTGTTCATCGTAAATCCTCCATTTCATTATTGAAGGGGGCGGGGCTCGCCTTCTTTCTCCTTTTACAGCGTGCCGCAAGCGCCCGGACCGCCGGCGAACGCCAGCCCGCAGCTGCCTTGTTCGGCGTAGAGGTCAGCGACTTCTTCGTGGTGCGATGCTGGAATGACGAAGCGGTCTTCGTATTTGGCAATCGCGAGCAAATGGTACATCTCTTCAATGTCTTCACGGCTTAAGCCGAGCGATTCAATGAGGCGGATGTCCGGCTGTTTGTTCGTTTGTTTCGCCCGCATGTATGAGCGCATGGCCGCCATTTTTTTCAATGTCGTGCGGATGTGCGCCGTATCGCCCGCCGTCAGCAAATTCGCCAAATATTCGATCGGAATACGCATTTCATCAATGGCCGGGAAGATGTCATCGGCGCTCGCTTGGCTTCCTTTTCCTTCGATCGTATTCATGATCGGGCTCAGCGGCGGAATGTACCATACCATTGGCAGCGTCCGGTATTCCGGATGCAGCGGCAAAGCGATTTTCCAGTCGACGATCATTTTGTAAATCGGCGAGCGCTGCGCCGCGGCGATCCATTCGTCCGGGATGCCCGCTTCTTTCGCTTCGGCGATGACAGTCGGATCGTTCGGATCAAGGAAAATGTCCAGTTGAGCGTGATATAGCTGTTTCTCATCTGTGACGCTCGCCGCTTCTTTCACTTGATCCGCATCATACAGCATGACGCCGATGTAGCGAATGCGGCCGACGCACGTTTCCGAACAAATCGTCGGCATGCCGGCTTCGATGCGCGGGAAGCAGAGCGTGCATTTTTCCGCTTTGTTCGTTTGCCAGTTGAAATACACTTTTTTGTACGGGCAGCTTGTGACGCAATACCGCCAAGCGCGGCAGGCGTTTTGGTCGACGAGGACGATGCCGTCCTCGTCGCGTTTGTACATGGCGCCTGACGGGCAGCTCGATACGCATGACGGATTGAGGCAATGCTCGCAAATGCGCGGCAAGTACATCATAAAGACATTCTCAAATTCCGCTTGGATCGCCTGCTCCATTTTGACAACGTTCGGATCACGCAAACCGGTGATATGGACGCCGGCCAGATCGTCTTCCCAGTTCGGCCCCCATGACAGCTCCATCCATTCGCCGGTGATGCTTGATTTCGGCCGCGCCACTGGCTGGTATTGTTTTAGCGGGCTGTTCGTCAACGTTTCATAGTCGTAATTCCACGGTTCGTAGTAATCGTCGATCGTAGGCTGGTACGGGTTGTAGAACAAGTTGACGAGCCGCATCGCTTTTGAGCCGGATTTGAGCCGCAGTTCGCCGTTTTTCAACTCCCAGCCGCCTCTATACTTCTCTTGGTTTTCCCATTGTTTCGGATAGCCGATTCCGGGTTTCGTTTCAACGTTGTTAAAGTACATGTATTCAGCGCCGGGGCGGTTCGTCCATGTGTTTTTGCACGTGACGCTGCACGTATGGCAGCCGATGCATTTGTCCAAATTCATCACCATGCCGACTTGCGCTTTAATCTTCAAGCCAATCAACCTCCTCGAGTTTGCGGATGACGACGTACAGGTCGCGTTGGTTGCCCGTCGGTCCGTAATAGTTGAATCCGTAGCTTAATTGCGCGTATCCGCCGATCATATGCGTCGGTTTCACATGGATGCGTGTCGGGCTGTTGTGCGTGCCGCCGCGGTTGTTCGTCAGCTTCGTGCCCGGCACGTTAATATGGCGGTCTTGCGCGTGGTGCATAAACGCCATGCCGCGCGGCAGCCGGTGCGAGACGACGGCGCGGGCGACGACGACGCCGTTTTCGTTGAAACATTCGATCCAGTCGTTGTCGTTGATGCCGGCTTCGGCCGCATCATCTTTGTTCATCCACACGGTCGGCCCGCCGCGGAAAAGCGTCAACATCGGCAAGGAGTCGAAATACATGCTGTGGATCGACCATTTGTTATGCGGCGTCAAATAGTTCAAGATGACTTCCTTTCCGTTTTCTTTCGGGCGTTTGTTTGAAAACGGACGGTGCGGCAACACCGGCTTGAACGTCGCCATCGTTTCGCCAAACTCGTGCATCAGTTCATGATCGATGTAAAACGACTGCCGGCCGGTCAACGTCCGCCACGGGATGAGCCGTTCGATGTTCGTCGTAAACGGCGAGTAGCGCCTCCCGCCTTTTTCCGAGCCGCTGAACGCCGGCGAGGTGATAACCGTTTTCGGCTGGGCGGTGATTTGTTCAAACGTAAAGCATTCTTCCTCGCGTTCTTTCGCTAAATCGGCCAATTTCAAATCCGTCTTTTTCTCAAGCGCCTCCCACGCTTTCACCGCCATTTTGCCGTTTGTAGTTGATGACAGCGTCAAAATCGCTTCAGCCGCTTTTTTCGCTTCGCTGATATCCGGGCAGCCGTCGGCGATGGAAGCGCGCCGGACAGTGCCGAGCCGGCGTTTCAACTGTTCATACTCGTCTTTCGCTGACCAGGCAATCCCTTTTGTGCCGATCGGCTGGCGGGCGACATTTGGACCTAAGGCGGTCATTTGGTCGTAAAGAAGGGTATAGTCGCGTTCAATGACGTGAATGTTCGGCATCGTTTTGCCCGGAATCGGTTCAGTTTCGCCTTTGCTCCAGTCTTTCACTTCACCGAACGGCTGCGCCAGCTCTTGCGCCGTATCGTGCAACAGCGGAGTGGCGACGACTTCTTTCATTGGCTTTAAGCCGGCTTGTTTGGCGACATCAGATACGGCTTTCGCGAGTGATTTGAAAATATCCCAGTCCGAGCGCGCTTCCCAGAGCGGAGGCACGGCTGGATTGAATGGATGGACGAACGGATGCATATCCGTGCTGCTTAAGTCATGTTTTTCATACCATGTCGCTGCCGGCAGGACGACATCGGAGTAGAGCGCTGTGCCGGCCATGCGGAAGTCCAAGTTGACAAGCAGATCGAGCTTGCCTTCCGGCGCTTCATCGCGCCAGCGGATTTCTTCCGGGCGCAGGCTGTCGCGGTCATCGTTTAACAAGCCGTTCGTCGTGCCAAGCAAATGTTTTAAGAAGTATTCGTGCCCTTTGCCGGAGCTTGAGATTAAGTTGGCGCGCCAGACGATCAAGTTGCGCGGAAAATTCGCCTCGTTGTCCGGATCTTCGATCGCAAACTGCAATTCTTTCTTTTTCAGCTGTTTCGCGACGTAGGCGCCGATCTCTTCCGGCGTGCGGGCTCCATGGCTTACTGCTTCGTTATACAGCTCGATGCCGTTTTTGTTAAACGTCGGGTACGACGGCAGCCAGCCAAGCCGCGCGGCCAAGACGTTGTAATCGCCAGGGTGTGAATAGCGCGCTTTTTTGGCCAGCGGTGAGATGAGCTCATCGACCGGCCGCTCTTCATAGCGCCATTGGTCGGTCGCAAAGTAAAAGAATGACGTGCCGTTTTGCAATTTCGCTGGTCCGACCCAGTCGCGGGCGGTGGCGATTGTCTGCCATCCTTCCACCGGCCGCAGCTTTTCCTGCCCGACGTAATGGGCCCAACCGCCGCCATTCACCCCTTGGGCGCCGACGAACAAGACAAGGTTCAAGACGGCGCGGTAAATCGTATCGGAGTTGAACCAATGGTTGATCCCGGCGCCGACGATGATCATCGACCGGCCGTTTGTGTCGATCGCGTTGTCGGCAAACTCACGGGCGATTTTCACGACGAGTTCGCGGTTGACGCCGGTGATCGCTTCTTGCCATGCTGGCGTGAATGGCACCTCGTCATCGTACGAGCGGGCGACTGTGCCGCCGATGCCGCGGTCAATGCCGTAGTTGGCCAAAATCAAATCATAGACGGTCGTGACGTAAACGTCTCCTGTTACGGTTTGCACTTTTTTCACTGGAACCGCGCGTTCGATCGTTTTTCCGCCCTCAGCGGTGAAATATGGAAGCTGGATCGAGATGACTTCATCTTCGCTCCCTAAAAATGACAGGCGTGGCTCAAGCGGCTGTTCTGTTTCCTCATCAACAAGACGCAAGTTCCATTTTCCTTTGTCTTCCCAGCGAGCGCCGATCGTTCCATTCGGCACGACAAACGAGTCGGTGTTTTCATCATAGATGACCGGCTTCCATTCGGCATTGTTCGTTTGTTTGCCAAGGTCTTTCGCCAACAAGAAGCGGCCGGCCGTCCATGTGCCGCCGTTTTGTTTTAAGGTGACGACAAACGGAAAATCGGTGTACGTTTTGGCATATCGTTCAAAATATGGAACGGTCCGTTTGACGTAATATTCGTTTAAAATAACATGTCCCATCGCCATCGCCAAGGCGCCGTCCGTCCCTTGCTTCACCGACAGCCAGTCGTCGGCGAATTTTGTCGACTCGGCGTAATCTGGGCTGACGGAGACGACTTTCGTGCCGCGGTAGCGCACTTCGGCTAAAAAGTGAGCGTCCGGAGTCCGGGTGAGCGGGACGTTCGAGCCCCAGGTGATGATGTAGCCGGCGTTGTACCAGTCGCTTGACTCCGGCACGTCCGTTTGGTCGCCCCAAATTTGCGGCGACGCCGGCGGCAAGTCGGCGTACCAATCATAGAAGCTTAACATCGGCCCGCCCATCAGCTGCATGAAGCGCGATCCGGCGGCATGGCTGACCATCGACATGGCTGGAATCGGGGAGAAGCCGACGTTGCGGTCCGGGCCGTATTTGACGACCGTATACAATAAAGAAGCGGCGACAAGCGTCAATGCTTCATCCCAGCTGACGCGCACGAATCCGCCCTTCCCGCGCGCCTGTTTGTAGCGCTTCGCTTTTTCGCGGTCTTCAACGATGCTTTTCCACGCCTCAAGCGGGTTGTTTGGATGATGGGAGAGCGCCTCGCGCCACATGTCAAGCAAGATGCCGCGGACATACGGGTATTTGACGCGCAGCGGGCTGTACATATACCATGAGAAGCTCGCGCCGCGCGGGCAGCCGCGCGGTTCAAAGTCCGGCATATCCGGCCCGGTCGACGGATAGTTGAGCTGCTGTCCTTCCCAGGTGACGATGCCGTTTTTGACGTAAATGTTCCAGCTGCACGACCCCGTGCAGTTGACGCCATGGGTCGAGCGGACGACTTTGTCGTGCTGCCAGCGGCGACGGTACGCATCTTCCCAGGCGCGGTCGCCGTAGGTTGTTTCGCTATGGCCGTCGGCTTGGCGCTCGATCGGCCGAATATATTTGAAACGGTTGGTGAGCGGAGATCGTTTTCGTTTCATTTGCTTCACTCCTTATTAGCGTTGTGTACTTTTAACTATAGCCATGATGTCAATAACGCGATGTTAACTTTGTCACACTTGGCATCATTGTCACAAATCCGTCAAAGAAACGAATGAATATTCTTTTCTGTGGTATAATGGGGAAAACGATAAAAGTTTGAGGGGATTTCGTTGCGATACTCCAGCCATGTCATTGCCACATTATGCCTCGGCGCGGCGGCGGCCGCGCATACAACGCTGCCGTTTACCGCCGCCTATACGGCGGGGCTTGTCATCGGCAGCCTTCTTCCTGACATTGACGAGCCGTCGTCATACGTCGGCCGCCGTTCGTTCGGCGTCGCGGGGAAAGTAAAAGAAGCGTTCGGCCATCGCGGCATGACGCATTCGCTCATTGTCTGGGGGGTGCTTGCTGCCCTCGTCTGGCGAGACTCGGCGTCGCCGTTTACCGCTGGGCTCGTGCTCGGCTACTTGTTTCATATTGTGGAAGACTTTTTTTCTGTTCAAGGGGTGCCGCTGTTTTGGCCGTTTTCGTCCAAGCGGTGGAAAGTGCCGCTCTATCGGACGGGAAAAGGGATGGAGAAAGCATTGGTTGGCATCGCTTGGATCGCATTCGTCTATTTTGGCGTCAACGGCTTGTTTCACGAATGGTGGCGGTCATGGTTGTCGATGTGGTAACGGCGTCCGATCAAAAAAAGGAAAAAAGAGGTGCGGCGGCGAATATAGTGAGAGGAACGGATTTGACTAGATAAGGGGGAGAGGAAGATGAGCGAACAATATCCGGTGCTCTCGGGCGCCGAGCCGTTTTACGCCGAAAACGGGCCGGTCGGGGTGCTGCTCGTGCACGGATTCACCGGCACGCCCCACAGCATGCGCCCGCTCGCTGAAGCGTATGCGAAAGCCGGCTATACCGTTTGCCTGCCGCGCTTAAAAGGGCACGGAACGCATTACGAAGACATGGAACGGACGACGTTCCACGATTGGGTCGCCTCGGTCGAAGAAGGATATGGATGGCTGAAACAACGATGCCAAACCATTTTTGTCACCGGGCTGTCGATGGGCGGGACGCTCACGCTTTATTTGGCGGAACATCACCCAGACATCTGCGGCATCGTGCCGATTAACGCCGCTGTCGACATCCCGGCCATCGCCGCCGGGATGACGGGCGGGGGCGAGCTGCCGAGGTATCTGGATTCGATCGGTTCGGACTTGAAAAATCCGGATGTGAAAGAGCTGGCATACGAGAAAACGCCGACCGCTTCGCTTCTTCAGCTGGCTAGGCTGATGGCACAGACAAAAGCGAAACTCGATCGCATCGTCTGTCCGGCGTTGATTTTTGTCTCCGACGAAGATCACGTCGTGCCGCCGGGAAACGCCGACATCATCTTTCAAGGCATTTCATCGACGGAGAAAGAGATCGTCCGCCTCCGAAACAGCTACCATGTGGCGACGCTCGATTACGACCAACCGATGATTATTGAACGGTCTCTCGAATTTTTCGCCAAGCACGCCGGATAAAACGAATCGGTATATGGCTGATCCTGTTCAAAGGAGAGGCCATTTTTTGTTTGTCGGTATTTTTGTGAAAAAATATGTGGCTGTTTTGCCGGGCTTGTTCTACACTTATAAATAGCTGGAAAAAGAATAAGGGAGTTTTCTTTGTATGAATCATATCAAACCGATCGCATTGCTCGTTGAAGAAAAACGAATCGTGGATGCCCTTGCCCAGGTGCGGCCGCATTTAGAAAACATGGGATTGTTTCAATGGCGGCCGCTCATGGCTTCGTGGGACGAGATCGAACCGTTTCGGACGCTTGTCCGCCTGTTCGACTACGCGCTTATGTACCGGCATAGCGGGCTTGTCGCCCGGTACGCCCACCGGAAGTTCAACACGCTGCAGACGCTCGCGTGGTTGTGCGACGAATGGCTCGATCAACGCCGGCCGCTCGATGTGGAAGAGGCGCTCACTCCGCGCCTGACCGCCGCGCTCGAAGGCCGGGTGGAGGAGCCGAGGGAAGCGATCGCCCGGGCGGCGTTTGCGTTGGTGCGCGCTTTATTGGATATGCAGCGGGTCGAGGAGGCGCACGAATGGATGGATGTGGTCGCCCGCTATGAGACGGCGCCGATGCATGACAAATGGGGCTACTTTTATATCGAGACCGGCGACCGGAAGCGCGCCGAACAGGTGATTCGCGCCGGTCTCGATGACCCGGAGCGCGGCGATATGTGCTATTTGCTTCTTGCCGATTTGTATGCGCTCGATGGCCGCCACCGCGAGGCGCTTGCCGTTTTGGAAGAAGGAAAGCAGCGTTTTCCGCAAGTGTTAGCGTTTTACGCTGAGCGCGTGCGCCGCTTGCGCGATGTGCGCGCCTACCGTGAGGCGCTCGCGGCGATGGATGAACTTGACCGCCTGAATCCGCTTCATATGCATCGCCGTTATTTCGCCCATTTGCGCGCCGAACTGTATTACCAGCTTGACGAATGGGAGAAGCTTGAATCGCTTGTGAAAGCGGAGCCGCAGCTTGAAAAAACGCCGTACGCCCGAGCGCTTGGGCGGCAAAGGGAACGGTCGGTGGTGCTGCCGCTTGTGCCGGTCGTGCAAAAGCATAACTATTGCGTGCCGGCAAGTTTGGAAATGATGCTTCGATTGCTTGGCTCCCCCCGTACGCAGGATGAAGTGGCCCAACATATTTTTGATGTGCGCGGATCGAAATTGTCGACGACGGTTCATTATTTGGAAGAGCTTGGCTTTGTTTGCCGCTTTTTCGTCGGCTCGCCGCTTCGTTGGAAGCGGCTCATTGATGAGGGCGTTCCGGTGCTGTTGAGCGTCGATTACGAACAGTCATCACACGTCCAAGTGCTGTTTGGCTATGACGAACGGCTTGGGGCGTTGTACGTGCAAGACCCGAATCTGTTTGATCCGTTTGTCGTTTCCGAGGACGAGCTTGCCAAATGGTATGCAGGGACGCATTATTTGTCGATTGTGGCGCTTCCCCGGGAAAAAGCGGCGCTCGCCGCCGAGCTCCCCGAAGAGGAAGACCGCTATTTCCGCGAATTGCATGCGTTGGCCGAAAAGATGGATGAGGACGAGCAGGCGCATTTCGCCGCCTTTGTCGCCTTTTTGCGCCAGCATGAGCACATCCCGTACACATGGCTGTATGTCATGAAGCATTTCGGCAGCGACGAGGCGAAGCCGCTTGTGTTGGATTACACCAGGCGCGTCTTGAGCGAGTATCCCGAACATAACGACTTGCTGCTGATGGCGGCGAAAGCGTATGTCTACACGCAAGAAATGGAGAAGGCTGAAGACGTGCTCAAACGGGTGAAAGGAAAGGCGCAAAGCCCGCTCTACCATTATTTGCGCGGGCGCATTGCCTTTTTTGCCAGCCGCTATGAAGAGGCGGCCCGCTATTTTCGCACCTCGCTCCAGTTGGACCCAGACCAGCCGGAAGTGTGGAGCTATTTCGGGCTCACCTCGGCGTACGCCGGTCATATCGAAAAAGGGCTCATCTCTTCGCGCGTGGCAGTCAGCCTGTATCCGGGCGATTTGTTTATCGAAACGAATCACGGTGTGCTGTTGTTCCATGCGAAGCGGTTCGCCGAAGCGCGCGACTGGTTTGATCGTCTTGTGCGCCGCGAGCGGCGGGATGCCCAGCTTTGGTATGAGCGGGCCCGCTGCGACATGGAGCTCGGCCGAAGGCGCAAGGCGGAACGCGGCTTTGGCGTCGCCAAAGCGCTCGACCCGCAGGAACCGCATCCGTATTTGATGTTGGCTGACTTGTATGACGATGCCGGTGATCGGGAAAAAGCGAAAGCGGTGTTGGAAGAGGGATTGGCCGCCGCCTGGCGGTTGGCGCCGCTTTACGTCCGTCTTGGCGATCTCTATATGGAGGAAGGGGAGGCGGAACAAGCGTTTTCGTGCTACAAAGAGGCGGTCCGTCATGACAGCGATGACGTGTTCGCCCATCTCGGCTTGGCGGCCGCCCTTGCGGAGCGCGGGGATGTGGAAGCGGCGCGCCGGTATGTAATCAAGCAGCGCACCCGTTTTGCCAACAACAGCGAATATTGGCTGAACGCGGGAAGATGGCTTGTCGCCCATGGGTTCGCCGACGAGGAGGAAGGACGCGAAACGGCGCTGTCGTGGTTGGAAGAAGGGTTGCGTCTGGCTGAGTTTGAGGCGGAAGAAGCGTACGAGTTTTACCTTGATCAGCTGGCAACGCCGTCTTTAGAGGAACGCGGCCGGGCGTTTTTAGAGCAGCTTGTCTCGGCTCGCCCGACACTCGCTTCGGCCCATTCCGCTCTCGGCGCCCTTTATGAACGGCAAGGCCGGCCGTCGAAGGCCATGGCGTTTTACCGAGAAGCTGCCGCCATGGGCCATGCGCTTTCCCTCTTCCGGCTCGCGGAGCTGTGCGCCTCGCTTGGACGCCACGAAGAGGCGAAACAACAGTATGAGGCTTGTCTCAAAGCCGATCCATCGTTTGTCCTTTGCCATTTTCGCTTAGCTTCACTCTATGAGGCGGAAGAAAACGAAGAGCAGCAGCACGCGCATTTGCTTCAGGCGGTGCGCTTGGCCCCGAAGCGCATCGATATGGAGCAGCTTGCCGCGATCGCGGAGCCTTCCGCGCTTCTTCGCGCGTTGGCTGACGCCCGTCCGCATGCAGGGGAGGTGTGGTATTACGACAGCCTTGGATATGTTTATGGAGCGCTTGAGCGCCGCGATCAAGAAAAGGCGGCCGTCGAGAAGGCGCTTGCTCTTGACCCGGACCATCCTGAAGTGCTCCGCCATTGGGCGATGGTGCTGATCGCGGAAGGAAGCCAAAAAGAGGCGGCGAAACTGCTCGAACAGTTGATGGTGCGCCATCCGGACGATGAATCGTTGTACCCGTTGTATGTGGCTCTCTTTCCGAAAACGATGCGCGGCTTAGGGAAGCTGCGCCATCGACTCGAGCGGCTGAAGGCAAGCCGCGAGGCAAAAAGCGTGATGTATCGGAACACCGCCTCGGCTCTTTTCCCGTATTTTGGCGAGGAGCAGGGGGGGCATGACGAACCGGTGCGATGGTGGACAAAAGCGAAAGAATGGGTCGGCACCGTTGTCTTGTTTTCGATTGTGACCGATTTCTACGACGAAGCGATTCGCCTCAACCGCAGCGATGCGGAAGCCTACAGGCGGCTCGCCCGCTTATATGCCGCGCTCGAATTGGACAGCGATGCCGTGAAAACGTGGCGCAAAGCGCTCGCCCGCGTTTGGGATCCGTCTTTGGCGCAAGAATTTGTGGAATATTTATTGGCCGCCGATGAGGAAAGAAAACGCGAGGAAGCGAAGCGCTGGCTGGAGCGGCTGCTGGCTGATGACCCGGATGATGTCGACCTGCGCGTGTTGCAGGCGGTCGTTTGGCTTCAAGAAGGACAGCGCGAGAAAGCCAAGCGGCAGCTCGAGGAGATTGTGGCGGAAGAACCGCTCGCCCGTGAGGCGCTCATGTTGCTTGGCGAGCATTATATGGAAACGGGCCGCTATCAAGAAGCGGCGGCGCTTTGGGAGCGCTATGCTGATTGGTATCCTGAGGATGAAGAGTTCCATATGCAGCTTGCGGCTGTTTATGAAGAAGCGGGGCGCATCGATCAGGCGCTCGCGGCCATCGAGCGGTGCGTCCATATGGCCAACGATGCCCGGCTTCGCTACGAACGAGCCCGCTATCTCGCGCTGCTTGGACGCTTCGATGAGGCGAAAGAAGAGCTTCGGGCGGCGCTGGCGGCCGATGAAAGCGGGGAGCTGGCCGTCTTGGCAGCCGACGAGCCGGCATTTCACCGCTTGGAGCGGATGTGATCAATTGTTGCTTTTCTTTCGGTTGAAAGTTTGCTATTGTATGGAAAGAGAACAATCGACAGGCGAAAGGGAGGTGGACGCATGGAAGCGCCTATTGATTTGCTTGTGTATATGTCGCTTGTCGGCGCGCTATGGATCATCATGAAAGGACATACGAGCGCGCGCCGGATGGCAGGTTCGCTGTTTTATGAACCGGCGTTGGCCGCGGTTCGCGAGCATGAAGCAGAGGGAGGCGCCGAACGGGCGGCGCTTCCATGGCGCCCGCTGTTTTTGCCGCAGCGGCGGAAAATTCCCGTTCGGGAACGGACAAGCCGAACGGATGAGGATGGAAGGCCCTTTCCTTTATGTTGAAACGGCATGATTTTGCAACATGATATTGAAGGAGGGCTTTTCATGAAAAAATGGGTATTGGTGCTGCTTGGCGCCGTTTTGCTTCTTGCCGGCTGCAACCGCAACGAACCGATCGACGAACATAGCCAAGGCATTTGGAACCATTATTTTGTCTATCCAATGTCGAAGCTTCTTTTGACGCTTGGGCACTGGTTTGGCGACAATTACGGCATCGCCATTATCGTGCTGACGCTCATCGTCCGCTTTTGCTTGCTGCCGCTCATTTTGAAGCAGTTCCGCGCATCGATCGCCATGCAAAAACTGCGCCCGGAGCTTATGAAGCTGCAAGAAAAATATAAAAGCAAAGACCCGGAAACGCAGCGCAAGCTCCAGCAAGAAATGATGCAGCTGTATCAAAAGCACGGCGTCAACCCGGCGAGCGGCTGCCTGCCGGTGCTCATTCAAATGCCGATTTTTATGGCGCTGTATTACGCGATTTCGCGGACGCAAGAAATTAAAACGCATTCGTTCTTATGGGTCGAGCTCGGCCATCGCGATCCGTATTTCATTTTGCCCGTTTTAGCGGCGTTGACGACGTTCATCTCGCTCCGCCTGTCGCCGTCGATGGCTGAAGAACAAATGCCGCAAATGGCGATGATGTCGTACATCATGCCGGTCATGATTTTTATCGGCGCCAGCTCCGTTCCATCGGCGCTGTCGCTCTATTGGGTCGTCGGCGGCTGCTTCTCGATCATCCAGTCGCTCATTTTGCGTGCTCAAATGAAAGCGGCCAAAGCGGCGGAAAACAGCTAAAACGACTTCGACAATCCCCTGTCTGCTTCAAAGCAGGCAGGGGATTTGTTGTCTTGTCTGCTGTCCATATTGCTATGGTATAATGGTAGAAAAGCCCAACAAGATGTAGGCGGGATGAAAAAACAGCAACCCGACCATGCAGGAAGAGGAAAAGGAGTGAACGGGAATGAACAAAGCGCTTATTAACATCGACTACACTGTCGATTTCATCGCCGATCATGGCGCGCTTACATGCGGGAAACCGGGGCAGGCGATTGAAAAAGAGCTCGTGCGGGTGACGAAACAGTTTATTGACAACGGTGATTTTGTCGTCTTTGCCATTGACAAGCATGTGGCGGGAGACGACTATCATCCGGAAACGAAGTTGTTTCCGCCGCATAACATTGAAGGGACGGAGGGGCGAAAGCTGTACGGGGAGCTCGAGGCGGTGTATCAGGGGAACAAGCATAAAAACAATGTGTATTGGATGGACAAAACGCGCTACAGCGCGTTCGCCGGAACGGATTTGGAGCTGAAATTGCGCGAAAGAGGCATCACGGAAGTGCATTTGGTCGGCTGCTGCACCGATATTTGCGTTCTTCATACGGCGGTCGATGCGTACAACAAAGGATTTCGCATCGTCGTCCACCGGCGGGCGGTGGCGAGCTTCGACGCGGCGGGACACGAATGGGCGCTCCGCCATTTTCGCCATACGCTAGGCGCGAAAATAGTGGAATAATGGAGAAAACGTGATAGAATAGACGATGAACATTGTTTTATTCGGCGGCGCCGTCATTCGTGTGTTGGAGGCAACAATTCATGAAGACATATGCTGATGACAGTTTGATGCTTCATACGGACTTATATCAAATCAATATGGTCGAGACGTATTGGGAAGATCGTATGCATGAGCGCCGCGCTGTGTTTGAAGTGTTTTTCCGCAAGCTGCCGTTTGGCAACGGCTATGCGGTGTTCGCTGGGTTGGAGCGCGTCATTCAGTTTTTGCAGCAGTTCCGATTTTCTGACAGCGACATCGACTATTTGCGCCAAGAACTTGGCTACCGTGATGACTTTTTAGACTATTTGCGGACGCTTCGCTTCACCGGCACGGTCCGTTCGATGCGCGAAGGGGAAGTGGTGTTTGCCAATGAACCGATTATGCGCATCGAGGCGCCGCTCGCCGAGGCGCAGCTCATCGAAACGGCTATTTTAAACATTATCAATTTCCAGACGCTCATCGCCACGAAAGCGTCGCGCATTAAGCATATTCTCGGGGATGAGCCGGCCTTGGAGTTCGGCAGCCGGCGGGCGCAGGAGATGGATGCGGCGCTTTGGGGCGCGCGCGCAGCGTATATCGGCGGGATTGATGCGACATCAAACGTGCGTGCCGGGAAGCTGTTTGGCATTCCGGTCGCCGGAACGCACGCCCATTCAATGATTCAAGCGTATCAGGATGAATACACGGCCTTTTTGAAGTATGCACGCCGCCATAAAGACTGTGTCTTTCTTGTCGATACGTACGATACGTTGAAGTCGGGGGTGCCAAACGCCATTCGCGTCGCGAAGGAGCTGGGCGACCAAATCAACTTTATCGGCATCCGCATCGACAGCGGCGATTTGGCCTATTTGTCGAAAGAAGCGCGGAAAATGCTCGATGAAGCCGGATTTCCGAACGCGAAAATTTTCGCCTCAAACGATTTGGACGAAGATACGATTTTAAACTTGAAGTCGCAAGGGGCGAAAATCGATGTGTGGGGGATCGGCACCAAACTCATTACGGCGTACGATCAGCCGGCGCTCGGCGCCGTGTACAAAATGGTGGCGATCGAAAACGAACGCGGTGAGATGGTCGATACGATCAAAATCAGCGGCAATCCGGAAAAAGTGACGACACCGGGGCTGAAGCGGGTGTACCGCATCGTCAACAAAATCAACCATAAAGCGGAAGGCGACTACATCGCCTTAGAGAGCGAAAACCCGCAGCAAGAAGAGCGGCTGAAAATGTTCCATCCGGTGTACACGTTCATCAGCAAATTCGTCACCAATTTCGAAGCGCGTGACTTGCATGTGACGATCTTCGACAACGGCCGGCTGGTGTATACGTCGCCGCCGCTTCCGGACATTCAAGCGTACGCAAAAGAAAGCTTGCGCTTGTTTTGGGAGGAGTACAAACGGACGCTCAATCCCGAGCAATATCCCGTCGATTTGAGTCAAGCGTGTTGGGACAATAAGATGGAAAACATCCGCAAGGTGAAAGAAAAAATTGCCGGCGCATCTTTAAGTGAATAACCGTCTTGGCTGCGGGGCAAGCGAACGGTTCCGCTTTGCGCGCTGGCGTCCGATTGAAGCTCGGCGCGTTGCAGCGCAAAGCGATATTCTTCTTTCCGCCGCAACAACAAAGGTGTCCCGAACGGCGCGGGACACCTCTTTCATGTAGACCGCTGACGGTTTTGGCTTGACAGCTGTCGATCGAGTTCGTCAACGAGTTCGGCGAAATGACCTAAGACCCGCTCGATCGGTTCGGGGTTTGTCATATCCACTCCGGCACGTTTGAGCAGACGGATCGGATCATCGGATGCGCCGGAGCGCAAAAATTGTTTGTACCGCTTCACCGCCTTGCCGCTTGCATCGGTTTGGATGCCGCTCACAATGGTGTACGACGCCGCGAGCGAAGTGGCATATTTGTATACATAAAAGGCGTCATAAAAATGCGGGATGCGCAGCCAGCCGCGCGCGGCGCCGGGATCGGCGGCGTACGCCGGGCCGTAATACGTTTTCAGCAAGCCAAGCCAAAGATGGTTCAGTTCGTCCGCTGTCAGACTGCCGCTTTGGCGCACTTTGTCATGAATCATCTGTTCAAATTCGGAATACATCACTTGCGTGTACAACGTGCCGCGGATTTGCTCGATTTGTTCGACGAGCAGGCGGAGTTTTTCTTCTTTTGTTTTCGCCTGTTTGTACAAATAATCGAGCATGAGCCATTCGTTCGCGGTCGAGGCGACTTCGGCGGTGAAAATCGAATGACCGGCATAATGGTACGGCTGCGCGCGGTTCGTGTAGACGGAATGCATGGCGTGCCCAAGCTCGTGAGCCATCGTCAATACGCCATCAAGCGAACCGTTGTAATTGAGCAAGATGAACGGATGGGTGTCATACGCTCCCGTGTTGTAGCCGCCGGTATATTTTTTCGGGCGCGGGAAGACATCAAGCCATCGCTCTTGAAACGCTCGGTGCACCTGTTTGATATAGTCGGCGCCGAGCGGCTTGAGCCCTTCGACAATGAACGTTTTCGCTGTTTCAACTGGGATCGATTTCGCTGTTTCGCCGACAAGCGGCACGTACAAATCATAGCTGTGAACGCGGTCAAGCCCGAGCGCGCGCTGCCGCAATTCGATATAGCGGTGAAGCGCCGGCAAGTGGCGGCGGGTGGCGGCGATTAAGTTGTCGAACACTTCCTTCGGGACATCGTCGGCGGCGAGAGCCGCGGCAAGGCCGGATGGATAGCGGCGCACGTTCGCATACAATTCGTCCGCTTTGACCGAGGCATACAGCGTCGCGGCTGCGGTTTGTTCCATGGCTTCATAACTTTTGGCTTTCGCTTCAAACGCCGCCTTTCGATAGCGGCGGTCCGGGTGCTCGAGCATGGCGGCGTATTGGTCGTCGGTCAATGTCACTGTTTTTCCATTCGGCATCGTGACAGACGGCGGCTCGTAATCGCCGCGGGCGGCGTGGTCATAAATGTTCTCCGCTTCGCCGAGCGCCGGCGATAGTTTCGCGAGCAGCCGTTCTTCGCGTTTCGTAAGCGTATGCGGCTTTTGCTCGCGCAACTCATGGAAGTAATAGCGGTACGCTTTCAGTTCTTTGCTCGTTTGGAGCTTCTTGAGCGTCCGCTCGGGTAGGGCGAGCAGTTCCGGCTCGATAAACGCTGTTTTCGCCGCATATTGGGCGGCGAGCGCTTCCACTTTTGCCCCAAGCCGGGCCGCTGCCTCGTCTTCAATGTTCAGATCGCGTTTTAAATGGGTGTAAAGCGACAGTTTTTCGAGCTTGCGGGCCGTTTGTTCGTTGAGGGCGAACAGTTTGGCGATCGTCTTTTCATCATCGAGTTTTCCTTCAAACGCCGCCAGTTTCGGCAAGGCGTTTTGCACCGCCTTGTAGTCGTGCATCCACTCGGCTTCGGATGGATAAATGTCGGCTAGGTTCCATTCGTATGCGGTTTCGGCGGCTGATGCCGGCCATGGGGAGGCGAAAAGAAGCACAGCGGCGAGCCCAAGAAGCCAGCGCTTCATATCATCACGTCCTTTCCGTTTTTTCCTCTTGTTGGTAGTATGCGCAAGCGGAACGATTTTAGCCAAAAATAAAGAAAGGGAGACAATCAATGGAACGAATTCGGTTGGCGGACGATTTGACGTTTTCCCGCCTCATTCACGGCTGTTGGCGGCTTGCGGACTGGGGCTATTCGCGCGAGCAGCTGCTCGGGCTCATTGAATTTTGTCTTGAGCGCGGCATTACGACGTTTGACCATGCTGATATTTACGGCGACTATACGTGTGAATCGCGCTTTGGCGAAGCACTGGCGTTAAAGCCAAGCTTGCGCGGTCAGATCGAGATCGTGACGAAATGCGGCATCAAGCTGCCATCGAAGTACGGGATGAAATTATACGATACAAGCAAAAATCATATCATCGCTTCGGTTGAGCAATCCCTTCGACACTTCCATACCGATTATATTGATGTATTGCTTATCCACCGCCCGGATCCGTTTATGAACCCGGAAGAGGTGGCCGAGGCGTTTCTCCAACTCAAGCAGGATGGAAAAGTGCGCTATTTTGGCGTTTCCAACTTTAAACGTTCGCAGTGGGAAATGCTTCAGTTGTATTTGCCGTTTCCGCTCGTGACCAACCAAATCGAAGTATCGGCGTATCGGTTGGAAAATCTTGAAGACGGCACCGTTGACCTTTGCCTTGAGAAGCGCGTTCCGCCAATGGTATGGTCGTCGCTCGCCGGTGGAGCGATTTTTTCCGCTGACGATGACCGGGCGGTGCGGCTGCGCGGGACGCTTGAACAAGTGCGGGGTGAGGTGGGCGCTGAGACGATCGACGAAGTGCTGTACGCGTGGCTCCTCGTTCATCCAGCGCGGATGATGCCGATTGTCGGCTCGGGGAAACAAGAACGCATCGAGCGGGCGGTGCGGGCGCTGTCTTTGTCGCTTTCCCGCGAGCAATGGTTCGCCATTTTGCAAAGCTCCATGGGGCATGATGTGCCGTAAGGGGAAAGGACGATGAAAGTCATTATCGCGGAAAAGCCGGACCAAGGGGCGACGCTCGCCTCGATTTTTCGGACGAAAAAACGGCAAGGCTATATCGAAATTTTGCCGAATGACTTGTTTCCCGACGGGGCGTATATGACATGGGCGATCGGGCATTTGTTCCAGCTCGCCCCGCCGGAGCGGTATCGGCCGGAGTGGAAGCGGTGGACGCTCGGCACGTTGCCGATCATCCCGGAACGGTTTGAGTATGAGATCGAAAAAGCGAAGGCGAAACAGTTCAAGGTTGTGAAAGAATTGCTGCGAAAGCCGGAAGTGACGGAAATCATCCATGCCGGCGACGCGGGGCGCGAAGGGGAGCTCATTGTGCGCAACCTCATCCGCCTAAGCGGCGTCAACAAGCCGATCAAGCGGCTTTGGCTGTCGTCCTTGACCCCGAAGGCGATCGAGGAAGGGTTCCGCCGCCTGCTTGATGAACGGACGACGCGCCCGCTCTATGAGGAAGCGTACGCTCGCGCCTGCGCGGATTGGCTCGTCGGCATGAACGCCTCGCGCGTGTACAGCCTCTTGCTGAAGGAGCGCGGGATGAACGATGTGTTTTCCGTCGGGCGCGTGCAGACGCCGACATTGGCGCTGATCGTCCGGCGTGAGCGGGAAATTGAGCAGTTCCGCCCTGAACCGTTTTGGGAAGTCGTCGCTTCGTTTGTCATCGGCGATAAGCGCTATGAAGGAAAATGGACGGATGAAAACGGCCAAACGCGCCTCAAGGACGAGGAGATGGCGAAAAAGATCGCTGCCTTTTGCCAAGGAAAAGGAGCGGAAGTCGCCGACGTCCGCACGGAGCGGAAAACGTATCAGCCGCCGCTGTTGTTCAACTTATCGACGCTGCAAGCGACAGCGAACAAGTTGTATCGCTTCTCGCCGAAAAAGACGCTTGATGTGCTGCAGTCACTCTACCAAAAAGGGATCGTTTCGTATCCTCGTTCCGATTCGATGCATGTGACGAAAGGGGAAGCGGAAACGTTCCCTGCCATTTTGCAAAAGCTGTCCTCGTTTCCGGCGTACGCTTCGTATTTTCCGTTGCCGCAGCCGTCGATTTTACAGAATAAACGTTATGTAAACGAGAAAAAGGTGACGGACCATTACGCCATTATCCCGACCGAGCAAGTGGTGGATCCCGAGAAGCTGTCAGCCGACGAACGGAAGGTGTACGATTTGGTCGTCCGCCGCCTAATTGCCGCCCACCATCAGGCGGCGGTCATCGATTATACGACCGTCACGACGCTCGTTGACGGCCGGGCCCGCTTTGTTTCGAAAGGAAGACAAGTCGTCGAGGAAGGATGGCGCGCGGTCATCCGCCCGCATGAGGAGGAGAAAGATGCTGCGCTGCCTCTCCTTGAGCGAGGGGAGGCGGGGGAAGCGGCCGCTGTCAAGGTGAAAGAAGGGAAGACCGAGCCGCCGAAACGGTATACCGAAGGCGAACTCATCACCTTGATGAAAACGGCGGGAAAATTTTTGGACGATGAGGAACTGGAAAAAGTGCTCGCCAAAACGGAAGGGCTTGGCACGGAAGCAACAAGGGCGGCGATCATTACCATGCTGAAAGAGCGGAAGTATATTGAAGTGAAAAACAACCTCGTATATGCGACCGACAAGGCGAAAGTATTGATCGAGGCGCTCGGCGGCACGATTCTCGCCTCGCCGGAAATGACGGCGAAATGGGAGCAGCGCTTAAGCGAAATCGGCGAAGGGAGCGCCTCGCCCGCCGCCTTTATGGAACAGGTGAAAAAGTTGGCGCAAAAAGTGGTCGCTGACGCCATCGCCGCCGCGCCGAATTGGAATTTCAGAGGGGTTGACACCGCCTCGATCCAGCGGACAAGGAAGAAAAAAACGATGGGTGAGAAGCTTGGGCCGTGCCCGCTTTGCGGCGGGACCGTCATCGACAAAGGAACGTTGTACGGTTGCGACCAGTACGCGAAAACAAAATGCCCGTTTACGATTTCCAAACGCATTCTCGGCAAATCGATTTCGGCGGCCAATGTGAAAAAACTGCTGGCGCAAGGGAAAACAAATGTCATAAAAGGGTTTAAAAAAGGCGGGAAAACGTTTGACGCCATACTCGTTTGGGATGAAAACGAGAAGAAATTATCGTTTCAGTTTCCGAAGCGGTGACAAGGGCGGGGGAGGAAAGGATGGAGCGCTTGGCAAAAAGGCGGACCGATGGCGGACCGCCGATCTGACCTCCTTTTTCTCAAATGATACACTGAATCGGGTCAAATGGGAACGATTTTCGTTTTTATTAACCATAATAACATTATGCAAACAATAAGCTCCCCCTGGCTCCCTGAAGGCCGGTCAATGGCGGGGCAGACGACGGCAGGCGGCAATGCGGCCAGGGCGGTCTGGATAATCGGTGAACACACCGTCCACGCCCATGGCGCATAGGCGAGCGAGATCGTGTGGTTCATTGACGGTATAGACGTGAACAATGAGCCCGCGGCCATGGGCGGCGCGCACCCACTCTTCGGTGACGGCCGAAAGCGGCAAGCCGATGCCATCGGCATAGACGGCGATTTGTTGCAGCAGCTCGTCGCGGCCGCTGTGCGCTTCCTTCTCGTCGACCAATTGAATGAGCCGAATGCCGTACGGGATGAGCGGCCGGAGCGCTTGCAAGCTTTCCGGGTGGAACGATTGAAACATGACGCGGCGCTGTTGCAGGAAACCGTGTTTTTTCAATAGATGGACGACCGCCTCTTCGATGCCGGGCTGTTTCGTTTCGATGTACAACGGGGCTTCCACACGCTCCGCTTTCAGCATCTGAATCACCTCATCAAGCGTCGGGATGCGCTCGCCGGCAAAGCGTGGATGAAACCACGACCCGGCATCCAATTTTTTGAGCTCACGCAATGAAAAATCGCTGACCCGCCATGGCGACCGGTGCGGGTAAACCGTTTCGGCATTTGTCGTCCGGGCGAGCGTCGCATCATGCAGGGCAACGAGCTTCCCGTCTTTCGTTGCGCGCACATCGACTTCGATATAATCGGCATTCATGAGGGCGGCGAGGCGGTAGGATGAGAGCGTATGCTCCGGCGCGTGTCCGGACGCGCCGCGGTGGGCGATGACGGCGGTTTTCGGCTGGCTGGGTGGCTGCCAGGCAGCCGCGGCCGCTAAGACGATCGGCAACGATAACAAAAACAATGCGCAAAGATAGGAGCGAAAAACCGTGATCCGGCGCATATACATCTCTCCCCTTTCAGTATATCATATCGGGAAAACAAGTGCGAGGGAAAAACGAGGTGATATAGTGGGAAAAGGATGCTTGTACCGATAGTTTCGCACATCAAGCAAAGGGATATTCAGTTTGATGCATAAAGTGCGTTATCATGCCGCATACTGTAAACGACAACAAAACGTTGGGCTATAGCCAAGCGGTAAGGCAACGGACTTTGACTCCGTGATGCGCTGGTTCGAATCCAGCTAGCCCAGCTGAATCGCCGGACGGGGTCCGCTCGCCCCGGCGGCCAAAACGGTTTCCGCCATGTTGTGTGGGGCCGTTTTTTCGTTCGCCGGAAAGCGGGGACGAGAACATCTTTTTATCGTTTTCAGCGGTCCTGCAAGGATACGCATCCGATTCCCGAGCAGAAACAGCGCCGCAAAAAATGTGGAGTCGGCAGGATTTTGACGAATGGCGGCGAATGAAAAAAGCGAAAGGGGAGAGGGTCATGAAAACAGCTGATTTATGCGATCAATTTTTAGACGAGTTGCAAGTATGCGAGTTGCCGTTCCAATCGTACGGCGGAAAACGGATGTTTTCCGGGCCGATCGCGACGGTCGACGTGTTTGAGGACAACGTCCTTGTCCGCGAAGCGCTGGAGACGGTGCCGCCGGGGACGGTGCTCGTGGTCGATGGAAAAGGCTCGCGCCGCGTCGCGCTATTAGGCGACCGGCTGGCGCAAATCGCTTGCGAGAGGGGGCTTGCTGGCGTCATCATCCACGGCTGCATCCGCGATTCAGCGGAAATTGGCGCCATGCCGATTGGCGTGATGGCGATCGGCACATGCCCAGTGAAAAGCAAAAAAGAAGGAAAAGGCGCCCGCGACGTTGTGCTCGAGTTCGGCGGCGTCCGCTGGGAGCCAGGGGCGTACGTGTACGCTGATGCGGACGGCGTTGTCGTCGCCAACAAAGATTTGTTGGCGAAAAATGGTTGACGGCTGCGGTCGAGTCTCGTTCAATACAACGAACAGGTTGAGGCGATGGAGATGGAATGGCAGGAAGTGCGTTCATTGTATCCAAATCAATTTGTGAAATTACAAGTATTAAAGTCCCATTTAGAGGGAGATCAAGAAATCATTGAAGAGGTGGCTGTTATCGGAACGGTTTCGGACAAGGATGCAACTCGTGAGTTGCTGCAATCGAAAGGGAATCAGCTTGTTTATCATACTAGCCACAAGGAGATTGTTTTAAAAGTTCGGGGAGCGATTGGCCTGAGAGGGAAATTTCATTATGCAGATTGAATATCGTGAAGGCTTGCTGTTTGCATCGATCGAAATCGTTTATCAAGGAAGGTCTAAGTTGATTCATAATATGGTGATTGATACTGGTGCGGCGAAAACAGTGATTTCTCAAAATGCAGTAGAAGATATTCATTTGCGGGTAGAGCCGGGCGATCGTATTGTGGCTTATTACGGAATCGGTGGGAAAGAGTACGCGTTTACAAAAAAATTAGACTGTATTCAGCTAGATTCTTTCCAGCTAAGAGAGTATGAAATTGATTTTAGCGGGATGGACTATGAGGGGATTAACGGTTTGTTAGGATTGGATATATTGCTGGGCGCTGGATTTGTCTTAGACCTGGACAAGTTGGAGATGTATCGTTCTGGTTGAAATGGAACGCCCGCTCGAAATGCCAAAAAGAAGGAAAAGGCGCCCGCGACGTTGTGCTCGAGTTCGGCGGCGTCCGCTGGGAGCCGGGCGCATACGTGTACGCCGATGCCGACGGCGTTGTCGTCGCCCGCGAAGATTTGTCGGCAAAAAACGGTTGACGCCTGCCATCAAGTTGTACTACGATGAGAACGGATGCTTGTTCCATGACAAGATCAATAGGCGAGAAACAGACAAGGTGCCTAAGCCTGCTCTAGGGTTTGGGTGAAAAGGGAAGCCCGGTGAAAATCCGGCACGGTGCCCGCCACTGTGATGGGGAGCTTTGCGGCAACAAGTCACTGAAGGATGCTTCGGGAAGACGCCGCCAAGCGATGATCCTAAGTCAGGAGACCTGCCTTGTTTGGATCGGACGGATGCCTACGGGACTATAGGCAGACGTGCGGGAGAATGACGGCTTTAGGGGCCCTGTTTGGGCCGTTTACGGCTTTCGTATACATTTTTCTGCACCTCTGCTGTAGAGGTGCTTTTTCTTTTGCCGAAAACCTGCCCGTCTGTCTGCGTCTAAATTCTATCATTCTAGCCAAAAAGGGGGGATTCGGTGGCGACGTGGGATTTGCGGGGAATGAAGCATCATGTGCTCATTTGCAACGGAGGGACGTGCCTCCGCCATGGCGGAGATGACGTGACAACCGCGGTGCGCGAGGAGATCGCCCGTCTCGGGCTTGACGACGCTGTCCATACAACAAGGACGCGCTGCAACGGACGCTGTCAAGATGCGTGTGTGATGATCGTCTATCCGCAAGGCATCTGGTATCGACAGATGACGCCGGAGCGGGCGAAGGAGGTTGTGCGCGCCCATTTGGGTGAGGGGGTTCCGATGCGGGAGTGGGCGACGTATGAATACGAAGGCGAATTGGTGTTGACGCCAGCCGGCGAACGGGAGGCGCCAAGCGGAAAACGGAAAACGGAACATGCTGCGAAAGGAGTGAAGGGATAAATGAAGAGAGCGGTTCGATGGAGCGGAATGGTGGCTTTGTTCGTTTCCTATTTTTTGTTGACGAATGAAAATGAAGCGTATGCCATGCATATTATGGAAGGATTTTTGCCTGTCAAATGGGCGCTGTTTTGGTGGCTGTTGTTTTTGCCGTTCTTTGTGTTCGGATTGCGGCGGCTTGTGCATACGCTGAAGCAGCACCCCGAACATAAGCTTCTGATGGCGTTAGCTGGCGCGTTTACATTTGTATTGTCGGCGTTGAAAATTCCATCCGTCACCGGCAGCAGCTCGCATCCGACCGGGATCGGCTTCGGCTCGGTTTTGTTTGGACCATGGGTGATGGTGGTGATCGGCACAGTCGTTCTTCTCTTTCAAGCGCTGCTTCTTGCCCACGGAGGAGTGACGACGCTTGGGGCCAATGCGATGTCAATGGCGATCGTCGGCCCGTTCGTCGCGTACGGAGTGTATCAACTGTGCCGAAAAGGGGCGGTATCCAATCGAGCGGCTTTGTTTCTTGCCGCTTGTTTGTCTGATTTGGCTACATATGTCATGACGTCCCTGCAGCTTGCCCTGGCGTTTCCGTCTCCTGATGGGGGAGTCACCGCCTCGTTTTTGAAATTCGCCGGCATTTTTGCCATTACTCAAGTGCCGTTGGCGGTGACGGAAGGCATCATAACGGTAATCGTCTGGAACTGGCTTTCCTCCTATCAAGCTTCTCCGCTGTTCCAAAAGGAAAAGGGGGCGTAATGCGATGAAGAAAAATGGCTTGCTCGTGTTGCTGGCTGCTTTGCTTGTCATCATTCCGCTTTGGTGGGCGCGCGGATCGGAATTCGGTGGAACGGACGATCAGGCGGAAAAAGCCATTCAAACGCTCAACCCGCATTACCGGCCGTGGTTTGAGTCGATCTTCACCCCTCCAGGCGGCGAAGTCGAAACGCTTCTGTTCTCGCTGCAAGCCGCGCTTGGCGCCGGCGTGATCGGCTACGTCGTCGGGTTGTACAAAGGGCGTTCGGAGCGGAAAAACAGCCATGATTCGCGAGTTTGACCGTTGGGCGTATGACAACCGGCTGCGGGCATGGCGGGCGGAGTGGAAGCTGATCGTGGCGTTTGTTATGCTTGCCGTTGTCATGATGGGCGGCTGGCGCGAACAATGGCTTGTGCTCATCGGAATGGCGTATTGGATTGTCGCTCGTGCACGAGTGCCGTTTTCCGTGTATGGAAAAGCGATGCTCGCCGCCTCCGTTTTTTTAGGGCTCAGCCTGCTGACGCTCGTTGTGTCCGTGTCGGTTCCTTTTCAAATAACTTTCATCGACAGCCAGCTGCAGCCGGCTGCAAAGCTCGCCGTCCGCTCCCTTGCCGCCTGGTCGTGCTTGTTTTTCCTTCTCATTACGACGCCGGCGCCGGACTTGATTGCGGTGCTGAGGCGAATGCGGCTGCCGGCGGCGCTCGTGGAACTTTGCTTTCTTATGTATCGCTTTATCTTTTTGCTCGAGCAGGCGGCCGCAGAGCTAATGCTGGCGCTGCGAGCCCGCAGCGGGGGAACGCATTGGCGGCATGGCGGGATGCTGATGTACCAACTATGGATGAAAACGTGGCATTCGTATGAAGCGTTCAGCCGTTCGCTTGTGGCGCGTGGAGGCGTCGCGTCGGCTGGGCATACGCATCAGCGGGAAAAAGCGCATGTGCCTCTTGTCGATGTTGCGGCCGGCATCATCATGGCCTTGCTGCTTGGGTGGGCATGGCGGAAGGGGTGAAAACGTTGCTGCTGCGAATGGAACGAGTGAAATACGCTTATCAAGCAGAACGGTATGTGCTGAATGGGGTTGATTGGGAAATTCCAGAGCGAAAAAAATGCGCCTTGATCGGGCCAAACGGCTGCGGCAAAACGACGTTGTTTCTTCATTTGAACGGGCTGCTGCGGGCGCAGGAAGGAGCGGTGTATTGGAAAGGGCGCAACATGTATGAACGCGGCGCTGATTGGACGCAATGGCGGCGTGAAGTCGGCATCGTCTTTCAAAACCCGGAGCATCAAATCCTCGCCCCGCTCGTGCGTGATGAATTGGCGATCAGCTTAGTCCATGCCGGAATCGATCGAGAAAAAATGGGGGAGGCGCTTGCCGCGATTACGGCGGAATACCACCTTCAATCTTGGCTGGACCGCCCGACCCATCAATTCAGTCTCGGACAGAAAAAATGGCTGACGCTCTGCTGTACGATGGCGGCCAAGCCGGACTTGCTCGTATTGGACGAACCGACCGCCTATTTGGATCAGCATCAGACAAAGCAGTTTCTCAAACAAATTGACGCCATTCACCAGGCGGGGACGACCGTGTTGATCGCCACCCATGACATGGATTTCGTCTGGCAGTGGGCGGATGTCGTCGCGGTCATGCACGAAGGACGGATCGTGATGCAAGGGGCGCCCGAAGACGTATTCGCCGACCGCCAGCGGCTGTTGGACATTCGCTTGGATGTTCCGCTGTTCGTGCGGCTTTGGCAAGCATGGCGGCCAGAGGAAAAGATCGTCCCCCGATGTGTTGCGCCGTGAAAGGGACATGAGCGGCGAATGGAGTGTGAAAAATGGGTGCTAGTCGGCAAAAGGAGGGATCATGATGAGCGGCAAATTGCTCATTGTCGGCTTCGGCCCGGGAAGCGTCGACCATATGACGAAACGGGCTCGGGAAGCAATTGAAGAAAGCGACGTCATCATTGGCTACAAAACGTACATCGAACTTGTGCGCGATCTCATTGCTGGAAAAGAGATCATCAGCACAGGCATGACCGAAGAAGTGAGCCGCGCCCAAGCGGCGGTGAAGTGGGCCGAGCGCGGCAAAACGGTCGCCGTCATTTCAAGCGGTGACGCCGGGTTGTACGGCATGGCGGGGCTCGTGTATGAAGTGTTGATCGAAAAAGGGTGGACGAAAGCGAGTCCGATTGAAGTCGAAGTCATCCCCGGCATTTCCGCGATTCATTCGTGCGCGGCGCTGCTTGGCGCCCCGATTATGCACGATGCCTGTACGATCAGTTTGAGCGATCATTTGACGCCGTGGGAGCTGATTGAAAAGCGGATTGACGCCGCGGCGGCGGCCGATTTTGTCATCGCGCTGTACAACCCGAAAAGCGGGCGGCGCACTCGGCAGATTGTGGAGGCGCAGCGCATCCTGCTTCGCCACCGGTCTCCGGAGACCCCGGTCGGTCTGGTAAAAAGCGCGTATCGCGAGCGTCAGCATATCGTCCTCACCGACTTGGCGCATATGCTGGACCATGAAATCGGCATGTTGACGACGGTGATTATCGGCAACTCAACGACATTCGTCCATGACGGCGTGATGATCACGCCGCGCGGCTACCAGCGCAAGTATCAACTAGCAGCCGCCGTCCAGCCGCTCAAACCGCATGAACGGCTGCGCAAAGAAGCGGAGCCGTGGGCGCTTGACCAGACGAAACCGCTGGAAGATGAGGACGAAGGAAGCACGGGGGCATCAGGACCGTCCGAAGCGGCTGTCCTCGCCGGGGACAACCAGAAGGATCGTGCTTTCACCGCCTTGGCCACCGCGGTTCGACCGTCGTCTGTTGCCGCGGCCACGAAGGAGGCCGAGCCAACGCCGCTGGCTGCCGTTTTGCCGCCGCTTGCTGCACCGCTGGCAAAAACAGCCAAACGGCAGCCGACCGCCGCGCCAAAACGGGTGAAAGAAACAGCCGAAGACGCGCTCGCCGCTTTAGAGAGACGGAAAACAAGAAAGACGGCGGTCGTGTTGTTGGAAGCGGCAGTGAGCCCAGGGGTGGCCAACAAGCAGTTTACTCCGGAGCAGCTCATCGCGCTTGCCGAAGCGGTCGGACCGGACGGGAAAATGACGTACACGCCGGATCATTATATCAAAATCGAGCGGGTGACAGAGGATCCAAAAGGGCTTGTCGATCGGCTCGCTGCTGTCGGACTGATGGTGATGCCGGTTGGTGATGTGCTGACGGTGAAGGCATGCGACTTTTGCGATGGAGAGAAAAAAGACGCGATTCCATACGCCGAGGAATTGGCGCGGCGATTTGGGGGCATGGCGCTGCCGAAAGAGTTGAAGCTTGGCATCAACGGCTGCGGGATGGCGTGCTACGGCGCGGTGCACGAAGACATCGGGCTTGTGTACCGGAAAGGGAAATTTGACTTGTTTTTAGGCGGGAAAACGGTCGGCCGCAACGCCCATCCCGGCCAGCTCGTCGCGGAAGGCATTCCGCCGGAAGAAATTGTGGCGGTTATGGCAGAAATCATCGAACAGTATCAAGAACAAGCACATCCAAATGAACGGTTTCATAAGTTTTTCCGCCGCGTGAAGCAAGTCGGACGTTTTTCACACGAAGAGGCAAAACCGGCCGCGTCCATCGAAATGCTGGCTTGCGGTGAGTGACGGAAGCATGCGTTATATAAGTGCAGCTTGAACGTCTGCAGATGTCGTTGGTGTCGAAGCGACGCATCTTTTTCCGACAGTCGATCGAATAACCGGCTGGTTCCATAAAAGAGCATAGATGGGCGCCTCGCATTTGGATGAAGCGCCCATCGAGTCATTGCGCTTATAGGGAACGGCGGAAGACGTCCGCTAACAAAAGGGGGAAAACAAGGATGAGAGCCATTTTATTTGTCGGCCATGGAAGCCGCGACCCGGAAGGAAATGAGCAAGTACAGCAGTTTGTCGACCGCCTGCGGCCGCGTCTTTCTGCTTCTTTCCATGTTGAAACGAGTTTTCTAGAGTTTGGCCGTCCGTCGATCAGCGAAGGAATCGCGCGGTGCGTTGAGGCCGGAGCGGCGGAAGTGGCGGTCATTCCGCTCATTTTATTGCCGGCTGGGCATTCGAAGCTGCACATCCCGGCGGAAATCGATGAGGCGAAAGCGCGCTATCCGCACATCATGTTTCGATATGGACGGCCGATCGGCGTTCATGAGCAGACGTTCGCGATTTTGCGCGAGCGTCTGCAAGAAATCGGCGAGCGGCCGGAAGAGCCAGACGACGGCACAGCGGTCATTTTGCTCGGCCGCGGCGGGAGCGACCCGGACGCGAACAGCGACTTGTATAAAATCGCCCGCTTGTTTTGGGAACAAACGGGCTATGCGCTCATCGAGCCGGCGTTTATGGGGGTGACGACGCCGTCGCTTGATGACGCCGTCCGCCGCTGTCTCATGCTTGGGGCGAAGCGGATCGTCGTTTTGCCGTATTTTTTGTTCACCGGTGTGCTCATCAAGCGGCTTGAACGGCAAGTGGCGCAATACCGCCTCGATCACCCGCACGTCTCATTTGCGCTGGCCGATTATGTCGGCTTTCATCCGAAACTGATCGATATCGTGCTTGACCGCCTGCAAGAAGTGCTCGATCAAACGGTGGCGATGAACTGCGATGTCTGTCAATACCGGCTGCACGTTTCTCACCATCATCATCACCATCATCACTAAAAAACAAAAAGGGGGAGCGCTGATGATTTTGATGTTGGCAGGGACGAGCGATGCCCGCGAATTGGCGGTGATGATCCAACAAGCTGGCTATTCGGTCACGGCGACGGTCGTCACCGATCACGCGGCCGAACAGCTTCGGTCATCCGGCATTCGCGCCTACGTCGGCCGCTTGGATGCGTCCCAGCTTGCCGAGCTGGCCAAAGCCGAGGGAGCCAAAGCGATTGTCGATGCGAGCCATCCATTTGCGGAGGAGGCGTCGAAAAACGCCATGCAAGCGTCGGCCGTTGCCGAATTGCCGTACATCCGCTATGAGCGGCAGGCGTCTTCGCTTTCATCCGAGAAGGTGACATTTGTCGACAGCTATGAAGAAGCGGCTGACTTGGCGGCGGAAAAAGGCGGCGTCGTGATGCTGACGACCGGCAGCAAAACGCTCGACATTTTCGCCGCCAAACTGCTCAATCGCCCAAACGTGAAGGTGATCGCCCGGATGCTCCCGAGAAAAGACAATTTGGACAAATGCGAGCGTCTTGGGTTTTCGCAAGAGCAGATCGTCATGATGCAGGGGCCGTTTACCCAAGAGCTCGACCGGGCGCTGTACCGTCATTTCGGCGTCACGGTCGTCGTCACGAAAGAAAGTGGCAAAGTCGGATTTGTGGATGAGAAAATCGCCGCCGCCGAGGAGCTCGGCATCGAGGTCATCGTCATCCGCCGCCCGCGGCTGTCATACGGCATCGTGCACCACGATTTTGCCGGCGTGCTTGAGTCGTTGAAGCAGCATGCCCCGCTTCCGACGGCGTAAACGGATGGACATTCCTCCATGCCGCTGGGTAAAGCGCACACGTAGTGTCAAACAAAATAGATTTGGCTAGCGGGAGTTCCCTGAACATCAAGCGAAAAAAGGAGCGAGTGAAAGATGGAGTTTCATACCACGTTTCGTCCGGCCACCGTCCAGCCGGAACAAATTGAAGCGCGAAGTTTTCAAATCATTGATGAAGAGATCGGCGAGCATTCGTTTACGGAAGAACAATATCGAATCGTTCAGCGCGTCATCCATGCATCGGCTGATTTTGAGCTTGGCAAAAGTCTTCTTTTCCACCCGGATGCGATTCGCTCAGGCATTGATGCCATCCGCAGCGGCAAGCTTGTCGTCGCCGATGTGCAAATGGTGCAAGCCGGCGTCAATCAAGCGCGGTTGGCGAAGTTCGGCAGCGCGGTGCGTGTCTATATTTCTGATGAAGACGTGATCGCGGAAGCGAAACGGCTGAATACGACGAGGGCGATCGTGGCGATGCGCAAAGCGGTGAAAGAAGCGGAAGGCGGCATTTTCGCCATTGGCAACGCACCGACTGCGCTGTTGGAGCTCATTCGTCTCATCAAAGAAGGAGAAGCGCGGCCGGGGCTTGTGATCGGCTTGCCGGTCGGATTCGTCTCGGCGGCGGAATCGAAAGAAGAATTGGCGAAGCTCGATGTGCCGTTCATCACCAATCGCGGCCGCAAAGGAGGAAGCACCGTGACGGTCGCCGCTTTGAATGCGTTATCGCTGCTTGCCGAGCGAGCGTGACGAACGATGGAAACAAAAAAAACGCTGCGTGAAGGATATACGACCGGATCGTGCGCGGCAGCGGCCACGAAAGCCGCGCTCACAGCCCTCATCACTGGCCAAGTGCAGACAGACGCGACGATTCGCCTTCCGATCGGGCGGGTCGTCACCTTTTCACTTGCCTCTTGTTCGTTCGAAGGCGAAACGGCGACTGCAGCTGTGGTGAAAGACGGCGGCGATGATCCGGATGCGACGCACGGTGCGCTCATCGTTTCCACTGTCTCATGGGCCTCGTCGCCGGGCGTTCATATTGACGGCGGGGAAGGGGTCGGACGCGTCACGAAACCCGGCTTGCCGGTGCCGGTCGGGGAAGCCGCGATCAATCCAGTGCCGCGGCAAATGATCCGCGAAGCAGTCAACGAAGTATTGGCGCAATACGGTCTACATCGCGGGGTGAAGGTCGTCATTTCTGTGCCCGGCGGCGAGGAAATCGCCAAAAAAACGTTGAATCCGAGGCTTGGCATTATGGGCGGCATTTCGATTTTAGGAACGCGGGGCATCGTCGTTCCGTTCTCGACCGCCGCCTACCGGGCGAGCATCGTACAGGCGCTTCAAGTGGCGAAAGCGAACGGCTGCCGCCATGTCGTAATCACGACCGGGGGGCGGAGCGAGAAATATGCCATGCAAGAGTATCCGCATTTGCCGGAAGAAGCATTTATTGAAATGGGTGATTTTGTCGGGTTTACGCTGAAGCAATGCAAACGGCTTGGCATCAAGATGGTGTCGATGGTCGGGATGATGGGGAAATTTTCGAAAGTCGCCCAAGGGGTGATGATGGTGCACTCGAAAAGCGCTCCGGTTGACTTCGGTTTTTTGGCGGCGCTCGCTGAGCAAGCCGGCGCCTCTTCCGCGTTGGTGGCCGCGGTGCGCGGCGCGAACACGGCGGCGCAAGTCGGCGACATGATGCAAGAAGCCGGCTGCACGAAGTTTTTCGAACTGTTGTGTGAGGCGTGTTGCCGGGCAGCGCTCAACGAAGTCGGAGGCGGCTTGACGGTGGCGACGTCCATTTACACCATGAACGGACAACGATTAGGAAAGGCGGTGCAAATTGATGGGGACGATGAAACTGATCGGCGTGGGAGCTGACGGGAAGGCAAGTCTTCCTGAGCTGTATCGGCGCTGGATTGATGAAAGCGAACTGCTTGTCGGCGGCGAGCGGCAGCTGGCGATGTTTCCCGATTACAAAGGAGAAACGATCGTCATCCGCCGCGGACTGGCGGAGCTGGTGGAGCGGCTTCGGCACGAGACGCGCCGTACTGTCGTGCTGGCGTCTGGCGATCCGCTCTTTTACGGCATCGGCAGCTATTTGGCCGGCAAATTGCCGATCGAGGTGTATCCGGCGGTCAGCTCGGTGCAATGGGCGTTTGCGAAAATGGGGGAGTCTTGGCAAGATGCCGCATTTGTCAGCGCCCATGGCCGCCCGCTCACCGGCCTCGTGCAACGGATCGACGGGCGGCGCAAAGTCGCCATCTTAACCGATGAGACGAACTCGCCGGACGTCATCGCCCGCTATTTGCTCGAGTACGGCATGACGGAATATGAGGCGTTTGTCGGCGAGGAGCTCGGCGGCCCGAACGAGCGCTGCCGCTTGTTTTCGTTGGAAGAGATGGCGGAAGCCGAGTTTCTTCCATTAAATATAGTCATTTTGCGGCAGACAGCGCCAAGCCCGGTTTGGCCGTTCGGCATTGAGGATGACGAGTTTTTTCAGCGCAAGCCGGACAAAGGATTGATTACGAAAAAAGAAATCCGAGTTTTAAGTCTAAGCGCCTTGCGCTTGCGCCCGGACAGCGTCGTCTGGGATATTGGAACGTGCACCGGTTCGGTGGCGATTGAAGCGGCGAAAATCGCCCGCGACGGCGCCGTGTTTGCGATTGAAAAAAATGAACAAGATATCGAACTTTGCCGGCAAAACTTGCGCAAATTCCGCGTCGATATCACACTTGTGCACGGCAGGGCGCCCGATCGGCTCGACGAATTTGCCGACCCGGACGCCATCTTTATCGGCGGCACGTCAGGGGCGATGGCGCCATTGCTGGATGTGTGCTGCCGCCGCTTGAAACGAAACGGGCGCATCGTCATCAATGCGGCGACGATCGAGACGCTGGCCGAAGCGAGCCGCGAGCTCGGCGAACGCGGGTTTCATGTCGACATCACGCTCGCGCAAGTGTCGCGAAGCAAGCCGATTTTGAACTTGACGCGCTTTGAGGCGCTCAATCCGGTGTACATCATAGCCGCGAAGCGGGAGGGAGAGGAATGACGGGAACATTATATGGCATCGGCGTGGGCCCAGGCGATCCGGAGCTGATGACCGTCAAGGCATACCGCCGCCTAAAAGAGGCGGAGGTGATCGCCTATCCAAAAAAAGGGCGGCAAAGCAAAAGCTATGCCGAACAAATTATTGACGCGTATTTTGCGCCGGAGGAAAAACGGCGGCTCGGCCTGCATTTTCCGATGACAAAAGACGTGGCCGTGCTTGAACCAAAATGGAACGAAGCAGCCGACGCCATTTGGGCGGAACTGTCGGCTGGGCGCGATGTGGCGTTTGTCACCGAAGGCGATCCGCTGTTGTACAGCACGTTCATCCATTTGATGCATGTGATGGAGCGACGCTATCCAGACGCGCCGATCGAAGTCGTCCCCGGCGTCAGCTCGGCGAACGCCGCCGCCGCCCGGCTTCGCCTGCCGCTTGCGGACGGCGATGAGCAAGTGGCGATCGTGCCGGCGCGTGACGACTATGAAGCGATGAAAGCCGCGATTCTTGCACATGATTGTGTCATCTTTTTTAAAGTAGCGAAAGTGATCGACTTGATGATCCGCCTCCTGCGCGAGCTCGATTTGCTTCATCGGGCGGCAGTGGTGACGAAAGTGACGTCAAGGGAAGAAGTCATTTGGGACGTTGAGCGGCTCGAAGGGGCAGAACTCGAATATTTGACATTGCTGGTGGTGAGAAAGTGAAGCTGTATATCATCGGAGCAGGGCCGGGGGCGCCGGATTTGATCACCGTTCGAGGAGCGGAGCTGTTGGCCGCGGCGGACGCCATTTTTTACACCGACTCGTTAGTGAGCGAAGAACTGATTGAGCGTTACCGGAAGGCGGAGGCAGAGGTGTTTCATACGGCTGGCATGCATTTGGAACAAATGGTGGCGATGATGGCCGACAAGGTGAGGCAAGGCCGGCTCGTTGTCCGCGTGCATACAGGTGATCCATCGATTTACGGGGCGACGCTTGAGCAAATCGCCTTATTGAAAGGAGAAGGAATTGAAGTCGAAATCGTCCCCGGTGTCAGTTCGGCGTTTGCGGCCGCGGCCGCGGTGCAGGCGGAGCTCACCGTCCCCGAATTGACGCAGACGGTCATTTTCACCCGCGCCGAGGGGCGGACGCCGGTGCCGCCGCGTGAGAAATTGCAGGAGCTCGCCCAGCATCATTGCACCCTTGTCCTCTTTTTAAGCGCGACGCTTGCCAAAAAAGTAAGCGCGGCGCTCCTTGACGCGGGCTGGAGCGGTGATACGCCGGTGGCGGTCGTCTATAAGGCGACATGGCCGGATGAAGTCGTGATTCGTTCCACCGTTGCCACAATGGCTGACGATATGCGGCGCTATGGCGTGACGAAGCACGCCATCATCTTAGCCGGCTGGGCGCTCGATCCGCATATTCATGGACAAGGCTATCGGTCGAAGCTGTATGACCGGACGTTTACGCACGGATATCGAAAGGGGGAGGCGTAAGGTGGGGGCTGTTGCCATAAACAACGAAAGGAACGGCGCCTATGCGGTCGTGGCCATTACGAAACACGGGGTCGAGATCGCCCGCCGGCTCGGCGGCGCGCTAGTTGGAGCGGACGTGTATTATACGGAGAAATTCGCCCGCGGCGATGAAGCGGAGCACGGGATCCGCTTGTTTTCCGGCAACGTGAAGACGTTGCTGCCGGAGCTGTTCGCCCGCTACGACGGACTCATTTGCATCATTTCGCTCGGCGCGGTCGTCCGGATGATCGCTCCATTGCTGAAAGATAAAAAGACCGATCCGGCGGTTGTCGTCATTGATGATAAAGGAGAACATGTCATCAGCGTATTATCCGGCCATTTAGGAGGCGCCAACGAACTGACGCGGCGTGTGGCCGCCATATTGGGCGCCCGCCCGGTCATTACGACCGCTTCCGATGTGCAGCAGACGATCGCTGTTGATCTATTCGGCCGCGAATTCGGCTGGGAATGGGAGTCGGATGACAACTTGACGCCGGTGAGCGCGGCTGTTGTCAATGAAGAACCGGTCGCCATTGTGCAAGAGTCAGGAGAACCAAATTGGTGGCCGGCGGGCCGCCCGCTGCCGAAAAACATCACCGTGTACGGCTCGATCGCGGAGGCGCTGGCCGCCCGCCCGACGGCGGCGCTTGTGGTCACTCACCGGCTGCTTGCGCCGGAAGAAGAAGCGATTTTGCAAAACGGCGTCTTGTATCGCCCGAAAGTGATCGCCCTTGGCATCGGCTGCAACCGCGGCACATCGGCTGACGAAATCGAAGCGGTCATCCATGAGACGCTCAATGAGCTGCGCTTTTCGATGAAAAGCGTCAAAGCGGTGTGCACCATTGACTTAAAAAAGGATGAACAAGGCCTTTTGGAGGTAGTCAACAAATATCGATGGGAATTGGTTGCATATACGCCAGAAGAGCTGAACACGGTGCCGATCGAAGCGCCGTCGGAGACCGTGTTTCGCTACACCGGCGCCTACGGGGTGAGCGAGCCGGCGGCGAAATTGTACAGCGGGGCCGATCGAATGGCGCTCGTGAAAAAGAAATCGGGTAACGTGACGATTTCGGTGGCACTGATCGATCACAGACGCAGAAAGGAGAGCGAGCCATGCGACGGCTTGTCATCGCTGCGCCAGGAAGCGGTGCCGGCAAAACGACTGTAACGCTCGGCTTGATGGCGGCCATGAGGCAGCAAGGATATACGGTGCAAGGGTTTAAATGCGGACCAGACTACATTGATCCGACGTACCATACGGCGGTCACCGGCCGGCCGGCGCGCAACTTGGACAGCTGGATGGCCGGCCGTGCGAACGTGCGCCAAATGTTGGCGAACGGCTGCCAAGGGGCGGATCTCGCCATCATCGAGGGGGTGATGGGGCTGTTTGACGGCAAGCAGCCGCTGTCTGATGAAGGATCGACAGCCGATATTGCGGCATTGACGGAAAGCCCGGTGCTGCTTGTCATTGACGCCGCCGGCATGGCCCGCAGCGCTGCTGCCATCGTCCGCGGGTTTCAAACGTTTCACCCCAACGTCCGCATTGCCGGCGTGTTTGCGAACCGCGTCGGCGGCGAAGGGCATTTCCGGCTGATTCAGGCGGCCATCGAGCAAATGTGCGGCATCCCGGCGGTCGGTTATTTGCCAAAAGACGAGGCTCTGACGTTGCCCGAGCGGCATTTAGGGCTCGTACCGTCGGTGGAGCGCGGCGAATTGGATGCTTTTTTTGCCGCCCTTGGGGAAAAAGTAGCGGAAACAGTCGATTGGGAGGCGCTGCTTCAAATCGCCGAGTCCGCTCCGCCTCTGGAGGCGCCTGCGCCGCTTGTCCAGCCAAGCCGGACGTATCCGGTTCGCATCGCGGTGGCGAAGGATGCCGCCTTCCACTTTTACTATCCAGAAAACTTGGAGATATTGGCTGCCTATGGCGCGGAACTTGTTTATTTCTCCCCGCTCGCCGGCGAGCCGCTTCCGGAAGGCGCCGACGGGCTGTATATCGGCGGCGGCTTCCCGGAGGAATTTGCCGCTGAGCTGGCGCGGCAGACGGCGGCGAAACAGTCGATCCGGGCGGCGATTGAATCCGGTTTGCCGACGCTGGCTGAGTGCGGCGGATTTATGTTTCTCACCGAACAGCTTGTGACGACGAGCGGGGAGGCGTACGACATGGTCGGCGTCATTCCGGGGCGGGTCGTCATGCAGCGGACGCTGGCGGCGCTTGGGTATCGCGAAGTGCGCGGGCGGAAAGGGAATTTTCTATTGCCGGAAGGAGAAACAGCGCGCGGACATGAATTCCATTATTCGGTGTACGAACCGCGGAGCGAGATGCCGTTTGCTTATGACACGAGCGGCCGGAAAGGAACAAAGCCGGACGGTTGTCTAATGCACCGGCTTGTCGCCGGCTACGTCCATTTCCATTTCGCGTCCGCCCCGGCGATGGCTGAACGATGGCTCGCCGCATGCGAGCGGGTGAAACGCGATGGCTAGAGCGCTGCCAGTCATGTTTCAAGGCACCCATTCCGATGCCGGCAAAAGCGTCATCGCAACCGCCTTTTGCCGCATGTTTGCCCAAGACGGCTGGAAGACGGCGCCGTTTAAGTCGCAAAACATGTCGTTAAACTCATATGTAACGCCGGACGGGAAAGAAATCGGCCGGGCGCAAGGCATTCAGGCGGAAGCGGCCGGAGTGGCGGCGCGCGTCGAGATGAATCCGATTTTGATTAAGCCAAGCCGCGATCACGAGTCGCAAATCGTCGTGCTTGGCAAACCGTATGCCAATATGCAGGCGTTCGCCTACCGAAACGAGTTTTTCGACCAAGGACTGGCCGTCATTCGCCAGTCGCTTGAAACGCTGATGAACGAATACGATCGGCTTGTCATCGAAGGAGCGGGAAGCCCGGCCGAAGTAAATTTAAACGACCGTGAGCTCGTCAACATGCGCATCGCCCGCCTCGCCAACGCTCCGGTCGTGTTGATCGGCGATATTGAGCGGGGCGGGGTGTTCGCGAGCCTCGTCGGAACGCTGTCGCTGCTTGAGCCTGAGGACCGAAAGCGGGTCATCGGCGTCATCATTAACAAGTTTCGCGGCGATGTGTCACTGCTTAAACCGGGGCTTGATTGGTTTGAGCAGCACACCGGCGTGCCGGTGCTCGGCGTTGTCCCCTATTTGCCGGATTTGACGATCGATGCGGAAGATTCGCTGTCGCTTGAGCGGTTTGCTTCATCTGTCGGGGGAGAGGAAGCGATTGACATCGCCGTCATCCGCTATCCGAAAATCGCCAATTTCACCGATATCGACCCGCTTTTGGCCGAACCGGACTGCCGCGTCCGGTTGGTGACGCACGTGGGTGAACTCGGCGAGCCGGATGTGATCGTGCTGCCGGGAAGCAAAAACACGATCGAAGACTTGATTTATATGAAGAAAAGAGGACTCGCTTCCCGCATTGTGTCGCTTGTCAATGAAGGAAAAGCGAGGGTCGTCGGCTTATGCGGCGGCTACCAAATGCTTGGCGCCGTCATCCGCGATCCGTATGGAGTCGAGACGCCGCTTTTGGAAGTCAAAGGGCTTGGGTTGCTGCCAATGGAAACAACGCTTGAGCGGACGAAAATCACGATCCGTTCCGAAGGAGTGCTTACATGGGGCGGAGAGCGATTTGCCGTGCAAGGATACGAAATTCATATGGGCCGCTCGGCGCCGCTTTCTGGCTATGCGCCGCTTATTGAGGCGGACGGCCGTCATGAAGGGGCGAAGCACAGTGATGAGCGGGTGCTGGGCACGTACATGCACGATTTGTTTCATAACGATGCGTTCCGCACCGCTTTTTTGAATGCTATTCGCCGCGAAAAGGGAGCTCCGTTGCACGGCGCTGTATCGTTTCACACCCGTAAGGAAGCGATGTTTGACCGGCTTGCCGCCCATGTCCGCGAGCATGTCGACGTCGGACGGATCGAACAGATGATGCGTCAATTTCAGCGGCTGTGATCGATATGGAAAATGGTGGTGCGGAGGAACGGCCGATATGGCCCGCTTTTGCCGAGCGATTGGCTCGGTTTGGGGGTGCGAATTCCTCTGTAAAGCGGGGGGGCCGGCCTTCCACTGCGCTAAAGCGTGACGGGGGAAAGCTGCTTTTTCGCCCCTCAATCATAGACGAGAAAGGAGGAAGCGCCTATTCCCGCTTGATGGGGATATGGTGCGACCGTGATGAATGCTTCCATCCCACCGATCCGCCGTGAAATGGTGGAACAAGCACGTGATTACATCAATCAGCTGACGAAACCGCCCGGCAGCCTCGGCCGTCTGGAAGAAGTGGCGGCCGCGCTTGCCGGTATGACTGGAGAGCTGCTCCCACGCGTCACTCCGCCCGGAGTGCTCGTGTTTGCGGCCGACCATGGCGTCGCGGAAGAAGGGGTGTCCGCCTATCCAGCCGAAGTGACGGCGCAAATGGTGTACAACTTTGCCAACGGCGGAGCGGCGATCAACGCCTTCAGCCGGCAAATCGGCGCGTTGCTTCAAGTCATTGATGTCGGTGTCGCCGTGCCAATTGCTGATGAGCGTGTCATTCAGAAGAAGGTGCGCCCGGGAACGAACAATTTCGCCAAAACGGAAGCGATGACGCCGTCCGAGGCCGAACAGGCGCTTTATGTCGGTTACGAGCAGGCGGCATCCATCATTGAACAAGGCGCCCGCACGCTTATTGTCGGCGAAATGGGCATCGGCAATACAACCGCTGCGAGCGCTTTATTGGCCACGCTCTCCGAGGAGCCGCTTGAGCGCATCGTTGGCAAAGGAAGCGGCATTCAAGAGGAGATGCTTGCCCATAAACGGGACGTCATCCGCCGGGCGCTCTTGCTTCATCGCCCCAATCCGTCAAAGCCTGTTGAATGGCTTTCGAAAATCGGCGGGTTGGAGATTGCGGCTATGTCCGGGGCGATGTTGGCAGCCGCTGAACGGCGCATTCCGATTTTGCTTGACGGCTTTATTTGCACGGTGGCTGCCCTTGTGGCCCGCCAGTTTGCCGGGAACGTCGCCGACTATATGATTGCCGGCCATCGTTCCGAAGAGCCGGGGCACAGCATAGCCCTTCGTTTGCTTGGGAAAGAGCCGCTTTTGGATCTTGGCCTGCGCCTTGGCGAAGGAAGCGGAGCTGCTGTGGCGTTTCCGCTCTTGGTGTCCGCGACGGCGATGGTGAACGAAATGGCGACATTCGCTTCGGCGGGCGTTTCCACCGCTGATGCGAAAGGAGAGAACGGGAAATGACCATCGGCAAAGTGTATTTAGTCGGCGCCGGGCCGGGCGATGAAAAGCTCATCACGGTTTACGGCCGCGAATGCCTAGAGCGGGCGGATGTCATTATTTACGACCGGCTCATCAACCGGAAGCTGCTGCGCTACGCAAAGCCGGGCGCTGAGGTTCTTTACTGCGGCAAAGAGCCGGGAAAACATGACACCGTTCAAGAACAAATTCACGAGCTGCTCGTTTGGCATGCGCAACAAGGCAAAACGGTCGTCCGCTTAAAAGGCGGCGATCCGTGTGTGTTTGGCCGCGTTGGCGAAGAAGCGGAAGTGTTGGCGAAAGCCGGCATTCCGTTTGAAATCGTTCCCGGGGTGACATCCGGCATCGCTGCGCCCGCGTATGCCGGCATTCCGGTCACCCACCGGGATTACGCTGACTCGGTGGCGATCGTCAGCGGGCATCGGAGCGAGCAAGTCGATTGGGAGGCGCTCTCCCGCGGATGCGATACGATCCTTGTCTACATGGGAGCGGCCAATTTACCGGATATTTGCGGCCGGCTGATGGCGGCGGGCAAGCCGTCGGATGCACCGGCGGCCGTCATTGAATGGGGGACGACTGAGCGGCAGCGCACCGTGGCGGCGCCGCTGGCGACGTTGCCGGACGAGGCGCGAAAGGCCGGCATTTCCCATCCGGCCATCATCATCATCGGCGATGTCGTTCGCCTGCGTGAGACGATTCAATGGTTTCCAGAGGGGCAAGGAGGCGTGGGCAATGCCGACGCCTCGTCGTAGAGGGCGTGTCATCGTGTATACGGGCGATGGGAAAGGAAAAACGACGGCCGCATTGGGGCTTGCCCTGCGCGCGGTTGGGCGGGGAATGAACGTCGCCATTTTGCAATTTGTCAAGTCTCCAGAGCGCACGTACGGCGAGCAGCTCGCCCTTCGCCGCCTCGGCGTCGAGGTGCGCCAACTCGGCGCTGGCTTCACTTGGACGAAAACGCCGGACATCCACCGGGAAGCATTGAAGCGTGCCTGGGCGGTGGCCAAAGAATATGTGTATTCCGGACGGTATGATATGATTGTGCTCGATGAACTGAACAATGTGTTGGCCATTGACCGCTTTCCCGTTGAAGATATCGTATCAGTCAGCGAGGTGCTCGAGCTGATCCGCACGCGCCCGCCGGCGCTTCATCTTGTCATCACCGGGCGCGCGGCGCGCCCGGAGCTGATGGCGGCTGCCGATATCGTTACGGAAATGAAGTTGGTCAAGCATGATTATGAACAAGGAAGGACCGCGATGAAAGGGATTGAATTTTAGAAGCAAAAAAGCGGCCGTTTTTTAGCCGCTTTTTTGCAGGTTAGGCATTTTCATCGGTTTTGTCATTTTGGATTTTGTTTTGCCGACGTCCTTTGCTGTTATCGCCGGAAACCGGGCCGCGAAGCAAGGCCATCGGATCTTGCGTTGGCGCGTTTTGATTGCGGCTGCCGTTGTTTGGGCGTTTCGTCATGAGCTCCACCTCCTTTGGCTGCCGTTGTCATACGTTTAGCATGGACGATGCCTTCATTCCTATGCATGGTTGTCTACAGCCCAGCATAAAAAAAGCGGGAAGCGTTCGTGTTCCCGCTGCAAGCCGGCCGGATGAAGGCAATCAGTGATTTCGGTTAGTAGGCATATCCGCCCAAGCAGGCACATCCAACAATAATCAACAAAATAAACAGAACGACAATCAACGCAAAGCTGTTTCCATGCCAAGCGCCCATCATGTTCACCTCCTGGTGGAATCTATCGTATTGTATGTCAAAAAAAACTAAAAGAACAGGGCGATTGTCGAAACACGAAAACAATCGTCCAAAATGAGAAAAACGCCTTGCATATGTTTCAGCAAGGCGTTTTTTCGGGATGGTTCAAGTGAAATGATTGCATATATTGATTTCATTCCCATTCATAAGGCGTTTCCTGATACACGTAATAGTTCAGCCAGTTGACAAACAACAAGTTCGCATGCGAGCGCCATGTATTGAGCGGCGGCTGGCTTGGGTCGTTGTTCGGAAAGTATGATTCCGGAATGTGAATCGGCAGCCCTTTCGCCAAATCGCGTTCATACTCGTCCTTTAACGTCGTCGCGTCATATTCCGGATGGCCAGTCAAGAAAATTTGCCGCCCGTCGTTCGAAGCGACGAGAGAAACACCGGCTTTGTCGGCGGTCGACAAAATCGTCAGCTCCGGCACTTTTTCAATGTCCTCGCGTTTGACATCCGTATGGCGGGAGTGCGGCATGCGGAACACATCATCAAACCCGCGCAGCAGTTTGGCATTTTTCACTTCGAGCGTATGGTTGAACACGCCAAAGCATTTTTTTGGCAGCGGATGTTTCGGGATGCCGTAATGGTAATACAAGCCGGCCTGTGCTCCCCAGCAAATGTGCAACGTCGAGGTGACGTTCGTTTTCGTCCATTCCATGATATCGGTCAGCTCATCCCAATACGTAACTTCTTCGAACGGCAATTGCTCGACCGGCGCTCCGGTGATGATCATCCCGTCGAACTTGCGATGGCGGATGTGCGGGAAAATCGTGTAAAATTGTTCTAAATGATGTTTGCTTGTCGTTTTCGGCTCATGGGTCGCCGGGCGCAAAAAGGTGATGTTCACTTGCAGCGGCGAGTTGCCAAGCAGGCGCAATAGCTGCGTTTCCGCTTTTTCTTTTTCCGGCATTAAGTTTAAAATAACGATATTGAGCGGGCGGATATCTTGCGAATACGCCCGTTCTTCGTCCATGACGAAAATGTTTTCTTGTTCGAGGATTTCTTTTGCTGGCAAATCTTTTGGAATGTTGATTGGCAACGATGTCCCCTCCGTTTCGTTCTCGTTTTTTAAATAATTCCATTATAAAAAGTTTATTGACTTTCTTCAATTCATTTTTTCGTTCGTGGACATTCAACAGCGAAAGAAAATAAGGGGGGAAACGAATGGATCCGACGGCGTTTGACAATTTGAAAACGGTGTTGGAAGGAGCCGTCTATGATGCCGACTTGCAAGGGCGCATTGCCGTCACCGACCGCCGCGATCTCGCCGATTTGGCCCGCCTGTCGCGCGAGTACGCCATTTCCTTTCAACAGGCCGGTGCGCCTGAACCGCCGGTCGTCTGCACGGTGCGGCTTGCGATCGATTTTGCCGAACTGGTGAATGAACGGCTCCATCACGGCCAGGCCGGCTGCCGGCTTGCGGTCTCGTTCGCCTTGCCGGTGCGCCGCCTGTCCGTTTGTGCGCTTATCGAAGGAACGCTGCGGACGATTTGGGGCAAGGAGCGAATCATTCGGCAAACGCTCCGCTTTCCGTTTCCGCATGAACGCGGCTCGTATGAAAATGAAGCCGTGGTCGAATTTGCCCGCCTTATTTACGAAGAAAACGCGGCCGATTTACCGGAAATGGTGCCGTATATGATTTCCTCGCTCGAACAGCTGCAGCCATTTGCCGGCCAGTAACGGTGCAAAAAGTGGAAACAAACGGAGAAATCGGCTATGATGGGGGTGAGGTGAGAACGATGAGTGTGTATGAATTCAGCGTCAAAACGATTCGCGGAGAAGAACAGCCGTTGTCTGCCTATCGAGGAAAAGTGTTGTTGATCGTCAACACGGCGAGCCGTTGCGGCTTTACCCCGCAGTATAAAGAACTGCAGGAGCTGTATGACGAATATCGTGATCGCGGGTTTGTGGTGCTCGGCTTTCCGTGCAACCAGTTCGGCGGCCAAGAGCCGGGGACGGAAGCGGAGATCGAGCAGTTTTGTCAGTTGAATTACGGCGTGACGTTCCCGCTGTTTGCGAAAGTGGATGTGAATGGCGATCACGCCCATCCATTGTTTCAATATTTAAAAGAAGAGGCGCCGGGGGCGTTGGGGACAAAGGCGATCAAATGGAATTTCACAAAGTTTTTGGTTGACCGCCATGGACGCGTCGTCGCCCGCTTCGCTCCGCAAACAAAGCCGAGCGAGCTGAAAGAAGACATCGAAAAACTGCTGTAAGACAGTGGGACAGTCAAAGGAGGGGGTTGCGCTTGCGCATTAAAGCGATTGAACCGACACCAAGCCCGAATACGATGAAAGTACTGCTTGATGAAGAGCTGCCGTTTGGCACGAGCCATAACTACAAGCCGGACAACGTCGCCGCCGCGCCGCCGATCATCCAGGCGCTCATGCGCATTGAAGGGGTGAAAGGCATTTACCATGTCGCCGATTTTCTGGCCGTCGAGCGTCATCCGAAGTACGATTGGCGCGACATTTTGACGAAAGTGCGCGAAGTGTTCGGTGAAGATGTGGGGGAAGCGGAAGAGGAAAAGCCGACGGTGAACGAACATTTTGGCGAAGTGAAAGTGTTCGTGCAAATGCTGTACGGTCTGCCGATGCAAGTGAAGCTTGTCGATGGGGAGCGCGAACACCGCGTCGGGCTGCCGAAACCGTTTATGGACGCAGTCATTGAGGCGCAAAAATACGCGGGAAATGTTGTGCTTGAGCGCAAATGGGTCGAAAAAGGGGTGCGTTACGGCACGTTCGAAGAAATCGGCCGCGAAATAGTCGATGAGCTGTCAGCCGCCTATCCGCCCGAGCGGCTGGAGCGGATCGTCAACATGTTCCGTCGCGGCGAGCTGGAAAAAACGGCGCAAAAACGGCCGGGCATCAAAGTGACAAGCGAGATGCTCGATGACCCGGACTGGCGCAAACGGTATGCCGCGCTCGAACAAATGGCTGAGCCGACCGAAGACGATATTCCGGTGCTGGCCAAAGCGTTAAAAGATGAAAAAATGGCGATTCGCCGCCTGGCGACGGCATACCTTGGCATGATCGGCGGGAAAAAGGTGCTTCCGTATTTGTACGAAGCGCTAAAAGATCCGGCTGTCGCTGTCCGCCGCACTGCCGGCGACTGTTTGTCCGACATCGGCGACCCGGACGCCATTCCGGCGATGATCGAGGCGCTCAAGGACGAAAGCAAGCTCGTTCGTTGGCGCGCGGCTATGTTTTTGTACGAAGTCGGCGATGAATCGGCCTTGCCGGCGTTAAAAGCGGCGGAAAACGATCCGGAATTTGAGGTCAGCTTGCAAGTGAAAATGGCGATCGAACGGATTGAAGGCGGCGAAGAGGCGAAAGGCTCCGTCTGGAAGCAAATGACGGAAAGTCGAAAAAAAGAGAACAAGACGGAGAAATAAAAAAAGGCGCGCCGGCCGGCGCGTCTCTTTCTTTGGCCAAACAAGCGATTCTTGTTAAGTCGTCACGGTTGTGCTCAAGATACGTTCATTCTATTTGAATGTTCCACGCTGCAGTCACTGACGGCAGCCACTTCATTTTCGGGTTTGCGGATGTTTCCCAGCCGGCGCTGATTTGGAGGGGCGTCTTCCCCCGGCCATCGGCTTTTCACTTGCCGCTGGCAGCCGTCTTCATTGATTTTTTCGTGCGAAGTATAGTATGCTGATAGCACAACGATGATCATATGGAGGGATGATGGCCATGTCGATGGCATATGAAGAATATATGCGTCAGCTCGTGCAGCCGATGCGCGATGAGCTCGTCCGCGCCGGTTTCCGCGAATTGCGCACGAGTGAGGAAGTCGAGCAGTTTATGGAACAAGTGGAAGGAACGACGTTTGTCTTTGTCAACTCAGTGTGCGGCTGCGCCGCCGGACTGGCGCGCCCCGCGGCGACGCAGGCGGTGCTTAGGAGCGAGAAAAAGCCGGATCATCTTGTGACGGTATTCGCCGGCCAAGACAAAGAGGCGACGGCGAAAATGCGCGAGTACTTTGTCGGCTATGCGCCGTCCTCGCCGTCGATGGCGCTCTTAAAAGGAAAGGAAGTTGTTCATTTTATCCCGCGCGAAGACATCGAGTTTCACTCGATGGAGGACGTGATGGAAAACATTTTGGCTGCGTTTGACAAATATTGTAACTGATGCCTTATGCCTTCCCAGGCCTTGCATACCGCTGCCGGCGCCGGGGAACGATAAGGGCGGAGGTGATCGGCGTGCCGAAGCGGAAAAAAGACCGTTCGAAAACGGGCGTCAGCGCCCCGGAGGTGAGGGGACAAGGCACGACGCAAACGGAAACAGGCGCCTACGAGCTTGATTCTGCGCGCAAAAAAACGAAAATCGACTGAAAGAAAACGGAGCTCCTGTGCGGAGCTCCGTTTTCGCTGCCGCCGTCAGGCATTGGCGATGCAGCTGTAAATGAAATACAACAACGTAATGAGGCTGGCCGCAAAAAAGATGGTTGTCATCGCTGTTTTCCCGCCTTTCTGTCTATGTTTTCCCCTTGAACATATGATACACTATTCATGTAATCATAGTATATACCAACAAAAGTGAAAAGGAAAAGCGGTTTTTGTTTTGGCAAGGGAGAGGAAAGACGATGAAAAGGGCGAAACGAATGAACGCATTTTCTGCATCGATTTTTGCTGAATTGGCGGCGTATCGCCAACAGCGGCGCCATCTTCATGACGAGTGGATCGATTTAAGCGTCGGCAGCCCGGATTTGCCCCCGGCGCCGTTTGTGCGTGAGGCGATCGCCCGCTACGCCAACGAGCCGAATGCGTACGGCTACACATTAAGGGGCATTCGCGAGTTTCATGAAGCGGTCGCCGACTATTATCGCACGGCGCATGGCGTCGTGCTCGATCCGGAGACGGAAGTAACGTACGTCATCGGATCACAGGACGGGCTCGTGCATTTGCCGATGGTGTTCGCTGACCCGGGGGATGTCATTTTATTGCCGGATCCCGGGTATCCGGCGTATGCGGCGGGGGTGGCAATGGCGGAAGCGGAGCCGTATTTTCTGCCGCTGAGGGAGGAAAACCGCTTTTTGCCGGATTTGCGTGCGATCCCGGAGGACATTGCCAAACGGGCGACAATCATGTTTATCAACTTCCCTGGAAATCCAGTTCCAGCTATAGCGACAGAATCGTTTTATCGCGAAGTGGTCGAGTTTGCGAAGCGGTACGATATTCTCGTTGTGTCCGATTTTGCTTACGGCGAGCTGTATTATGACGGAAACAAACCGGTGAGTTTTCTTTCTGTTCCAGGCGCAAAGGACGTTGGCGTGGAGATCAATTCGTTGTCCAAAAGCTACAACATGGCCGGCTGCCGGGTCGGCTATTTGTGCGGAAATGCCGAGGTGATTCGCACGTTCGCCGAGTTTAAGTCGAATTTGGATTATGGCGTCTTTTGGCCGATTCAAAAAGCGGCGGCCGAAGTGCTGCGTCATGGGGCCGACTTTTGCGCCGAAAGCCGCGCGATATATCAATCGCGCCGCGATGCGCTCGTTGACGGGTTGGCCGACATCGGCTGGGCGGTTGACCGTCCGCAAGCCGGTATGTTCGTGTGGGCGAAAATTCCGGACGTCTTTACATCGCTTTCGTTTGCGAAGGCGCTCATCGACCAAGCGGGCGTCGTCGTCACGCCCGGGCACGCGTTTGGGCCAAGCGGCGAGGGCTATGTGCGCATCGCCCTCGTCCAGCCGGAGGCGGTGTTGCGCAGGGCGGTCGCCAAATTAAAAGCGACCGGCTTGTTTGCGTCTTTAGCCGCTGATCGGCGGTAGTGGGAGGTGAAGGCGATGAAGCTGCCGTCTTGGCTTCGAAAAACGCTTGTTGCCGCCATTACCGTCTGCACGTTTGGACTCGTCACACCGCCCGCTTCGCTGCTCGCGGCCAAAGAGCCGCCGTCAGATGACGCCCCGTCTCCCGATTGGAAGCATTCCCAAGCAGACCATGCGGCGGAAGCTGTTTCTGTTTCGTTAACTCGTGAACAGTTTATCGAAGAGACGATGGAAAAGGCAGTGGCGCAGTCGTACGAAAAGTTCGGCCGCAAAATCGCCCCGGTTATTGAAGATGAATTTCGCACCGTCATCTTGCCGCGCATCGAAGAGGTGATTGCCGGGCTGGCTGAACGCTGTCCGGAAGAAGAGCTCCGTTATTTGGCCGTATCGGAAAATCCGTCCGGCGGGCAAGGGGAACGCATTTTCCATTTGTATCGCATGGACACAGGAGAAGATCTCGTCCGCTTTCACGTCCGCCGCGAACACCCGCCGCAGGACGGGTACTGGTTTCAATTTCACTATCATACTTGCGATGATGGCTTTCAAGCTCACTATGAACTCGGGAAAATCTACTGGTCCAAAAATACGCCGCCGAATTGGCGCACATAAACCGCTTGCGGTTCTTTCCTGATTTTGCGCGTTTTTCCCTGCTTCGTTCTATGATATCATTTTCATAGAATAAAAGAAGCGGGGGAACACCATGAAACGATTGTGGACTAGTTTGTTGGCAGCGCTGTTCGCGATTCCGCTTCTATCGCTTTCGCCGTACCCGGCCGCCCACGGCGTGCTGCTTCAAGAAAGCGGCCTTGATCTTCGGGACATTCCGTCCCGTGACGTGCTCGGCCGCATTGTGATCGTGCCCGAGACAGCGTTTCCCGCTGCGGAGGCGAACAAGACCATTCAGACGCTTGCCCGCATGGATCGCAGCATTTTAGAGCAGGCGGCTGCTCATCATATTTACATTCAGCTGTTGACAGGCCCTATTACGAATGAACCGACAGCTCGCCACTTGCGTGGGAAAACCCCGCGCGGCTATGCGCCGGGATCCAAAACATGGGATGACGTGCCGGGCATCGGCGGGTCGCATTTGGTGCTCGTCCGTCTCGGCCATAGCGAAAAAGGGAAAGGACACGGCTCGGTCAATTTGGAGCTGCATGAGTTTGCTCATTCGCTCGATTACATCGTATTTGACCGCATTCATGAAACGGACGAATTTCAAGCGATTTGGCGGGAGGAGGCGCCGCGGCTTTTTCCTGGCGAATCTTATTTTTTGACCTATCCAGAAGAGTATTTTGCCGAGTCGTTTGCCTATTATTACGCAAGTGAAGAGACGCGGCACACGCTGCGGGCGGCAGCGCCGAACACATACGCATTCATCCGTAGATTGGCGGAGCGGGCCTCGTAAAAGGCTCGTTTTTTTTATCTTAATTAGGCGAGAAGACTCCCACTTCAACGAAGCGAAGCGGAGTAAGTGGGAGATGAATCGCCTTAACTATATTTTGCTGAAAATAGGATAGATTCAGTAAAATATAGTATAATATAGTTAAATGGGAGGTGAAAAAATGTATTTTTGTATCAAACAACAGCTAAATGGTTTGACCAAAGAAGAATACTTGACTCTTCGAGAACTGTGCCATATTGCCAAGAACATGTACAACGTCGGATTGTACAATGTCAGACAATACTATTTTGAACACAAGGAATTTCTTAATTATGAGAAAAACTATCATCTTGCCAAAACTAACGAAAACTATAAGCTGTTAAACAGCAACATGGCACAGCAAATTTTAAAAAAGGTCAATGAAGCCTTTAAATCTTTCTTTGGTTTGATCAGTCTTGCCAAACAAGGAAAATATGACCACA
>NZ_SDLD01000270.1:0-280 GCF_013096875.1 Geobacillus sp. DSP4a
GTCGCGGCATTGGCGCGGCAGTCGTTTGATGAAGCACCGTTTCGCCATCGTGGATGTTGACCGCGCCAAACCGCGATACGTGGGCATGATGGCCGAACGTCGGCACTTGTTTTTGGCGGCCGACTTCTGACCATGTGGACCGCAAGACATGGTAAGAGCGGATATGGGTTTCATCGATGTACAGAAGAACGGCATCTTCTGTGTCCTTGGTGATCAAGTTTTTTGATCAGATCCATTTGCTTTTCCAATTGCTTTTGCTCATCCGGGTTCCCTTTCGCCA
>NZ_SDLD01000271.1:0-275 GCF_013096875.1 Geobacillus sp. DSP4a
GATATTCGGTTGCATTCGAATAATCGATCGATATCTTTTTTTGATGTTTGAAAAGGTATTTTGACCGTTCGATACATCCTTTCACCTCCTTACTTATAATATAAAATATGAATAATCGAAAATCTATCCTGAAAACACCATTTAAGACAAAAAACGGAGCCCACCTAGCCTTCGGAATCGGATTCCAAAGGAAGGTATTTCAGTATATATATGGTTAATAAGTGCTATGCACTCGTTTTTTCCAGTTTCACTTCGTACCCTAACCCCTCTAATCG
>NZ_SDLD01000272.1:0-270 GCF_013096875.1 Geobacillus sp. DSP4a
GCGGCCACTCAAGGCGTCTGTCGCCCGATGATGAGGATCATATTTTAGCCCTAAGAAAAGAACATCCCACCATGCCCGTGACGGTGTTCTACGAACACCTGATCGAGCAGGGGGAAATCCCAGAAAATCATACCTCTTACTTCACTATATACCGATTGTTGAAAAAACACAACCTGGTGGGAAAAGAAATCTTGCCGATGCCGGAGCGAAAGCGTTTTGCGTATGACCAGATCAATGAGCTATGGCAAGGGGACTTATCCCATGGACCCA
>NZ_SDLD01000273.1:0-269 GCF_013096875.1 Geobacillus sp. DSP4a
GCGGATTGTTCCGGATTTTGCACATTCTTTCGGAACGTTTGCACGCTCTTTCAGATGAAGATTTCCAGCGCGCCTGATGGACCGATGGAAAAGAAAAAGCACAAAAGAGGCCGATTCGGCCCCTTTCGTGCTAATACCCCAGTTCCTCTGCGGCCATGCGCACCATTTCTTCGTCAATGGCGTCCTTTTTCAGCTGATACCCGTATAACAGGCACGTCGTGGCCAACGTGTTGATCACCCGAGGCCATCCCCGCGACTGCAGGGCAATC
>NZ_SDLD01000274.1:0-269 GCF_013096875.1 Geobacillus sp. DSP4a
GCGATCATACACTCGTTCCCACCGTCTCGCTTCTTCTTCGGAAAGTGCACCGTGATGGGCTTCGACGGCTTGCTTGGCGGCTAACAGAAACGTGGTCATGCGCATCGCCCACGTATGCCCTTGTTCGGTGAATCCTTTTAACTCACGCAAATGGTGGGCATGACAAAGGGCATGGGTGGCATGTGTGTATTTCGGATACGTACCGAACGCATCGTGCATCATCGTCCCTTCATATCGGGGAAGAATCCCGATATCATCGGTCGCTTTTT
>NZ_SDLD01000275.1:0-264 GCF_013096875.1 Geobacillus sp. DSP4a
GCCGCCGCTCGGGGTCAAATAACCTTCCCCCTCGGGGTGCCAGCACCCCTGCGGGCGAAGAACATTTGCCCATCGCGGCGAAACACTCGCCTCCGCTTTTCCGGTTATCTAGTTTTCAAGGAACGAATCAAGAAAAGTGGTGGAGCCTATCGGGATCGAACCGATGACCTCCTGCGTGCAAAGCAGGCGCTCTCCCAGCTGAGCTAAGGCCCCGCAACCGATGGGCCTAAGTGGACTTGAACCACCGACCTCACGCTTATCAGG
>NZ_SDLD01000276.1:0-263 GCF_013096875.1 Geobacillus sp. DSP4a
CTGGAGGGCTTAACTTCCGTGTTCGGGATGGGAACGGGTGTTTCCCCTCCGCTATCACCACTAGGCCATATGAGGTTGTCAGGAATTCGTTCCCTGAAAACTAGATAACCGTTTTGGGAAGAAGCCGCGGCGCTTCCACTTTTCATTGTCTAGCTCCGGCTCGCCGCCGCTCGGGGTCAAATAACCTTCCCCCTCGGGGTGCTAGCACCCCTGCGGGTGAAGAACATTTGCCCGTCGCGGCGAACCGCTCGCCTCCGCTTTTC
>NZ_SDLD01000277.1:0-260 GCF_013096875.1 Geobacillus sp. DSP4a
AAGAGCGTGCAAACGTTCCGAAAGAATGTGCAAAATCCGGAACAATCCGCAAAAATTTTGCACATTATTTCCGAATCCGCCTGAAATAATTTGAAAAAGGGATTCTGAAATAATGTGCTAGTTTACAGATGCGGAGTCAGTCAAGACTTTGTGGAGAACATTTTTTCGGTTCACTACGGGCGTTGTCAATCACTAGTTAGCGAACCATTTTCAGGAATTCATATCGTAAGCGCTTTCGGACTCTCATCCCTCATCTTGAG
>NZ_SDLD01000278.1:0-258 GCF_013096875.1 Geobacillus sp. DSP4a
GTATATCTCGATGTACACGCGACATGCACCCATGCGAGTTTCCCATTGATGCGCAAACTCGTTTCATCGACATGCAGGATGTTGGATTCAAGTAAGGCGTCTTCGATGATGTCCATATTTGATTCCAGCGCTTCGCGTCCTCGTTTCACCATATTGGCAAGGGTTCCTGTACTAATCGAGTGTTGATATAACGCTTCGATTGTATCACTTAAACGCTTGTACGGGATCAATTGGATATGATGTAAATAAACAACGAGC
>NZ_SDLD01000279.1:0-257 GCF_013096875.1 Geobacillus sp. DSP4a
TGTTGGAGCTGAATCCGCCGAAGTCGCTTGACGAGTTGAACGAGCGTTTTTGGAAGTGGCTTGAAGAAGAGTATCATCGAAAACCGCACGCCTCACTGGACGGAAAAACGCCGCATGAGGTGTTTCAATTGCAAGTGCATCTCGTGTCGTTCATCGAAGATGGCGATTGGCTGGATGCGATTTTTCTGAAACGGGAGCACCGCAAGGTGAAAGCCGATGGCACGATCACCCTGAATAAACAGCTATACGAAGTGCCG
>NZ_SDLD01000027.1:0-50452 GCF_013096875.1 Geobacillus sp. DSP4a
CCGTTCGCCCGCATGCCGGCCCCGTTCCCTCGCCCCGGCGGCGCAGGCGGCCTGCTAGCCCGTTTATTTTCCCGCGGGCAGCCGCCAACGGCGGTCCCATCTCCATGGGGGATGCCGCTATTGCAAAACACAGCCGCCAACGCCGCCACAACAGCCAACACAGGCAGCGGGTTTATCGGCATGTTAAACAACGTGCAAAAAATGCTCGGCATCGCACAAAACGTTGTGCCAATGGTGCAGCAGTACGGGCCGCTCATCCGCAATCTTCCGGCGATGATCCGCATTTTTCGTGAGCTGAAACCAGCTGATAAAAAAGAGGAGAACCCCACCCAACCGGAGCGCGCACCGGCTGAAGAGGAGAAACGAAAATCAGGAGGGCAGGCGGCCAAGAAACGCCCCGTTCCGCGGCCAAAGCGCGAAGAGCTAGCAGAAAAGCGCACGCCAGCCGCACCCAAACCATCAACCCCCAAGCTGTATATATAGCCATTTTCCGCCCCAGCGCTGCTTGTTGCCGTTTGGGGCGATTATTCTTTGTCTTCCCTTCCGCTCTCCGATATAATGAAAGGTGAACAACCGCCGCACGGTCGGCGGCAGGGAGGGAAAACGATGGAAGTCATTAAAATCACCCCGCGCGGATATTGCTACGGGGTTGTCGATGCGATGGTGATCGCCCGCAATGCGGCTTTGGATCCGTCATTGCCAAGGCCCATTTATATTCTTGGAATGATCGTCCATAACAAACACGTCACCGATGCGTTTGCCGAAGAAGGCATTATTACACTCGATGGAGAAAACCGGCTTGAGATTTTGGAAAAAATCGACCGCGGCACGGTCATTTTCACCGCCCACGGCGTATCGCCGGAAGTGAAAAAGCGGGCGCTCGAAAAAGGGCTGGTCACGATCGATGCAACGTGCCCGGATGTGACGAAAACACACCGCTTGATCGAACAAAAGCTCGCGGATGGCTATGACATCATTTACATCGGCAAAAAAGGGCACCCGGAGCCGGAAGGAGCGGTCGGCATCAATCCGGAGCGCATTCACCTTGTGGAAACGGTCGACGATGTCGAACGGCTCGCGTTGGAAAACAAGCGCCTTATGGTGACGAACCAAACGACAATGAGCCAGTGGGACGTCGCCGATATTATGGCGAAAGTGAAGGAAAAGTACCCGCACGTGGAAATGCATAAAGAAATTTGCCTCGCGACCCAGCTCCGGCAAGAAGCGGTCGCCGAACAGGCAAAGGACGCCGACGTGACGATCGTTGTCGGCGACCCGCGCAGCAACAACTCCAATCGCCTCGCCCAAGTGTCGGAAGAAATTGCCGGCACGAAAGCGTACCGCGTCGCGGATGTCACGGAAATCGACATCAATTGGATAAAAAATGCCAAAAAAGTCGCCGTCACCGCCGGCGCTTCGACCCCAACGCCGATCACCAAGGAAGTGATCGACTTCCTCGAGCAATTTGACCCGAACGACCCGGCGACATGGCAGCGGGAGCGGAAAGTGCCGCTGCACAAAATTTTGCCAAAAGTAAAAGCAAAGAAAGACGAGTAACAGCTCGCCCCGTTTATAAACAAAGGCTGTCCCGCAGTCGGCAAAACCGCCTGGTGGAACAGCCTTTTTCGCTTGCCGCTTAGATGAACTGAAACGGATCCGTATGAACGCTGGAGGCGATCACGTCCGTTTCCCACTGCCGCTTCCGGAGCTCTGCCATTAAATAGCGGGCTAATCCTTGCTTCATCACTTTTTCAACATTATGGCCCGGGTCGACAAGGCGCAAGCCGAGCGCCTGGGCGTCATGGGCCGTATGGTAGTACACATCGCCGGTCACGTACACGTCCGCTCCAGCCGAGGCGGCAGCAGCGACAAACTTGTTCCCGTCCCCGCCCAGTACGGCGACGGTTTGCACAAGGTCATCGAGCCGGCCGACGACGCGCACGGCCGGGACGGAAAATGCGGTTTTCACTTGTTCGGCGAAGGCGCGCAGCGTCACCGGCTGCGGCAGCCTCCCGATGCGGCCAAGCCCAAAGCGGCGCCCCTCGTTGTCAAGCGGATAAAGATCATAGGCCACTTCTTCATACGGATGGGCAGCCAGCATCGCTTGAATGACATTCCGTTCCAAGGAAGCAGGAACGATCGTCTCAATGCGCACTTCCTCCACTTCTTCGAGCTTCCCTTGTTCCCCGATAAACGGCTGCGCTCCTTCTTCCGGCAAAAACGTTCCGATGCCGTGGCTGTTGAACGTGCAATGGCTGTAGCGTCCGATATGGCCGGCGCCGGCATCGCCTAACGCCGCCCGCACCGCCTCGGCATGACTCGCCGGCACGTAGACAACGAGCTTTTTCAACGGTTCTGTATATGTTGGCACGAGCACCGCCGTCTCGCTTAAACCAAGCGCCTCGGCGAGCCAATCATTGACCCCGCCAAATGCGACGTCTAAATTCGTGTGGGCGGCATACACAGCGATGTCGTGCTTGATGCACGCCGCGATCGTCCGCCCGTGCCCGTCGTCCGTCAACAGCTGCTTAAGCGGGCGGTAGAGCGGCGGATGATGGGCGATAATCAAATCGACTCGTTGATTGATGGCTTCGGCGACGACGTCTTCCAGCACGTCGAGGGCGATCATCACTTTCCGGACCGGCTTGTTCAACGTCCCGATTTGCAGGCCGATCCGGTCCCCTTCCATGGCGAGCTGTTTCGGGGCAAGCCGTTCCACAAGCTGAATAACTTCATGACCGTACGGAACCCGGCTCATCGCAACGCCTCCTCTACCAATTGGACTTTTTTCTCCAGTTCGCGCATTTTCACCCTAGCCGCCTCGCTTTCCCCTTTCTCCGCCAAATCGGCGATAATCCGTTTCCAATGCAGAAGCTCGCGCTGCCATTTTTCGCGGAACACCTCGCTGTTTTCCCGGCGCAAAAACGGCCCAAGGAGCAATTCCGCCTCGAGATGGCGGTACGGCCGCCGGGCGTCGCCGCGCTCGGCGACAAGCACTTCGTAAATTTGCCCATCTTCCTTCAGTATGCGTTCGGCAATCAACTCCCACCCATGATCGAAGAGCCAGCGGCGGATCAGTTCAGCGCCAATGTTCGGCTGCAAAATGAGCCGTTGGACACCGACGAGCTTTTCTTTCCCCTCATCCAAAATGCGGGTGATAAGGGAGCCGCCCATGCCGGCGATCGTGATGCAATCCACTTCCCCCGGAGCGATGACAGCCAATCCGTCTCCTTTGCGCACCGAAATACGGTCGGAAAGCCCCGTCTTTTCCACTTGTTGCTGCGCGGAGCGAAGCGGGCCGTCAGCGACCTCGCCGGCAATGGCTTTTGACACATACCCGTGCAGGCAGGCATAGCAAGGCAAATACGCATGATCCGACCCAATGTCAGCGAGCACGGCTCCTTTCGGAATGAAGGAAGCGACCGTTGCCAACCGCTTTGATAGGCGAAACTCGTTCATGGCTCCTTTGGTGCAGCCCGCCTTCCTTCCACCGCTGGGCGAAGGCGGCCGCTCCTTCCTCCTTTCCTGTTCTCAAGGTCGCGCGCCTCTATTGTACTAAACAAAACATCCCTCTGCCAAAAGCAAAGGGATGTTCACCATCCATTATTTTAAACCGGCGAGCCATTTCGTCATCGCGTCGATGTTGTCAGCCGGCACAAGCCCGCCCGGCATGCCGCCGCGTCCGTTTTGCAGGACATCTTTAATTTGGTCCGCCGATAACCGTTCGCCGACTCCTTTTAATGCCGGGCCGACGCCGCCTTCATAGTTTTGGCCGTGGCAGCTAGAACACGTTTGTTGGTAAAACTGTTCCGGATTGAATTCAGCCGTTTGTTCCGTTTTTTCGCCGCCTTTTTTCTCTTTGGCCATTTCCTTCGCATCGCCTAGCCCTTTAAACGACAAGACGAACGTCAGCACAATCCCGAATGCCATGATGATGAAAAACGGGATGAGCGGATTGCGGTTCATCTCTTTTACCTCCTTTATGTATGATGAAGAACGCTGCAAACAACTTTATTTTACTGTAAATAATGGACAAGGAAAAGCCCTAAGTTGCTGAAATGGCTGCAATGCACCTCAACGCCACCAGATGGCGGCGGCTACAAGCAGCGGTCCGCTGACAGCGGCGAGCGAAAAGTAGCGAAGGCGAAGCAGACGGCCGACTACAAACCAGAGAACACAGTTTCCGATCACGGCAGCGGCTAGCGCACCCGCTTGCCCCTGGAAAAAGCGGTCAACCTCCAACATGGATGCCACGAGCAAAATCCAAGCGCTTCCGATGAGCGGAAAGTGAAGAAGTTGTCGTTCGTTCCGCCACCGCCAGCAAAAAAACAGGCAAACAGCGAAAAAAAGGGCACAAAGGAGTGTTTGCAAAACGAATGACAATTCAGTAAAATAAATGGCAAGGGCGGCAGCTGGCAACAATAAACAAAGGCTGGCCTCCAGCCGACTGCGCAACGGGCGGCGCGGGCTCAGGGAAGCATCGCCCTCGGTATAAAGCGCGAGCAAATAATTGCAATAATGCTCTGGCAGGAGGCGCGAACGTTTCCAATACTCGATTTCTCGGATAATCGTTTCCCGCCGTCTCCGGTTCATTTGCATTCCACCTTTCGCCAAAAGAAGAAGAAAAAAATAGTTTACTTCCGAAGAAGTAAACTATGGAACGAACGGTCATTCCAAAAAGTCTTTCAGCCGTTTGCTGCGGCTCGGGTGGCGCAGCTTGCGCAACGCTTTGGCTTCGATTTGGCGAATGCGTTCGCGCGTCACACCAAACACCTTGCCTACTTCTTCCAGCGTCCGCGTCCGGCCGTCGTCAAGCCCGAAACGGAGGCGGAGCACGTTCTCTTCGCGGTCGGTCAGCGTATCAAGCACATCTTCAAGCTGCTCTTTCAACAGCTCATAAGCGGCGTGTTCCGATGGCGACGTCGCTTCTTGGTCTTCGATGAAGTCGCCAAGATGCGAGTCGTCTTCTTCGCCGATCGGCGTCTCGAGCGACACCGGCTCTTGGGCGATCTTCAAAATTTCCCGCACTTTTTCCGGCGTCAAATCCATTTCCTCGGCGATTTCTTCCGGCGTTGGTTCGCGCCCGAGGTCTTGGAGCAGCTGCCGTTGGACGCGGATCAGCTTGTTGATCGTCTCGACCATATGCACCGGGATGCGGATCGTCCGCGCTTGATCGGCGATCGCCCTCGTAATGGCTTGTCGGATCCACCACGTCGCGTACGTGCTGAACTTGTAGCCCTTGCGGTAATCAAACTTTTCAACCGCCTTGATCAGCCCCATGTTCCCTTCCTGGATCAAATCAAGGAAAAGCATGCCGCGGCCGACATACCGTTTGGCAATGCTGACGACGAGGCGGAGGTTGGCTTCCGTCAGCCGGCGCTTCGCCTCTTCATCGCCTTGTTCGATCCGCTTCGCCAGCTCAATTTCTTCTTCCGCTGATAAAAGGGGGACACGGCCGATTTCTTTTAAGTACATGCGCACCGGGTCATTGATTTTCACGCCGGGAGGAACGGATAAGTCATTTAAGTCGAATTCCGCCTCCTTGGCCAGCTCATCGATGTCCGGATCGGCTTCCAAATCGGATTCGCTGATGACTTCAATGCCTTGGTCAGCCAAGTATTCATAATATTCGTCCATTTGGTCGGAGTCCAAATCAAAGCCGGAAAGCCGCTCGGCAATTTCTTCGTATGTGAGGATGCCGCGCTTCTTGCCGAGCTCAGCGAGCTGCTCTTTCACCTGCTCCAGCGTTTCGCCGGCAGCCGCCTCGGCCTGCTTTGATTGGGCTGGTTTTTCGGCCATTTCATTACCTCCTTTAAAAACTCATACCACCATATTATGAGGAAGATAACATTTTTTTCATTTCAATCATTTCTTTGGCGATGCGGGCGGCTGTCAAAAAGTCCTTTCTTCGCTCCGCTTCCGTTTTTTCTTGTTCTTTTTCCTTTAGCATTAACCATTTTGGGCGATTCAACACATGCCTGATATAATCCTCGAGCTCCTGTTCGGAAACGTCATCTGCGATCAATAAAAGCGACAGCTCGCTCGCGAGCGGCTGCAACTCGCCGGGGATTCTTGAGATGAGCGCACCCGGGTCGGCTTCATGCCCTTCTTCGTAAAAGGCGTAAATATAAGCGGCTAACGCCCGATGCTCCTCGATGTTAAACCGGCCGCCAATCCGCTCTTGAACGACCAGCGCCACATCGCGGCTTCTCATCATATGAGCAAGCAGCAGCCGTTCCGCATTTTGAAAAGCCGGCAGCAACTTTTTCGCCAGCATCGGCCGCGCCGTTTCCCCATCGGGCGCCTCCCGCGGCTTTGTCCTCTCGCGCTGGCTGCGGGACAGCTGCTCATGAAGAGCGGAAAGCGACAACGAAAACTCTTCGGCGAGCTGGCGCAAATAATAATCTTGTTCCACCGGGCTCGACAGCTTGCCGATCTCCCGGAGCGCTTCATCAATATAGCGGAGCCGCTCCCCTTCGTGCTGCAAATTTTTTCCGCGCCGCAAATACGCCATTTTAAACGCCACGAGCGGTCGGGCAGCAGCCACTTCTCCGGCAAACCGTTCACCGCCATAAACACGTATATATTCATCCGGGTCAAGACCGTTCGGAAGGGATGCCACCTTGACGCGGCATCCCAATGCGCTCAGCTGCTCAGCAGCGCGCCAAGCGGCTTCGATCCCGGCGCTGTCGCCGTCATAACAAATCGTTATAGTGTCCGCATGGCGGCGCAAAATGCGCGCCTGCTCCTCGGTCAGCGACGTCCCCATCGTCGCAATGGCATAATCGATGCCGGCCTGCGCTGCGGAAATGACATCGGCAAACCCTTCGACAAGCAGCGCCTCCTGCCGCTTGCGGATCGGCACCCGCGCCGCATGAAAGTGGTATAGAATCGCCCCTTTGCGGAAAACGGGCGTTTCTGGGCTGTTGACATATTTCGGATGCCCTTCGCCGAGCAGGCGGCCGGAAAACCCCACCGTTTCGCCGCGGTGGTCGTGGATCGGAAACATAATGCGGTTCCGGAACCGGTCGACGTATCGCCCGTCCTCTTTTTTCGTCAACAACCCCGCCTTTTCCATCACCGGAAGAGAAAAGGAATGGCTCTCCAGCAACTTGGCCGCCGCATCGGGTGCATCCGGGGCATAGCCGATTTCAAACCGGTCGATCGTTTCTTTTGTCCATCCGCGCGCCTGCAAGTAATCAAGCGCGGCTTGTCCTTCTTTTGTATGAACAAGCAAATGATGGTAAAATCGTTTCAGCAAGGCATGTGCTTCCGTCATCGCCTTCGCCTCGTCCGTCTGACCATCATCGCGCCCGCGAACATCCAGCTCATAGACGGACAAATCGACGCCTGCCTTGGCCGCAAGCCGTTTGGCCGCTTCCACAAACGGAATGCCCTCGATGTCCATTAAAAACGTGAAGGCATTCCCTCCTGCTCCGCAACCGAAGCAGTGGAAAATTTGCTTTTCCGGAGAAACGGAAAACGACGGCGTCTTTTCCCCATGAAAGGGGCATAAGCCAAAATAGTTGCGGCCCTGCCGTTTCAGCTGGACGTATTCGCCGATGACATCCACAATATCAACGCCGCGGCGAATGGCTTCAATCGTTTCTTCGGGAATGCGATGTCCCATACGAACAACCCCGTATCATAATTTAATTTATTCTCGGCTGTCAGCCGATTTCCCTTTTACTTTCGACAAATTTTTTCAATCCCTCCGTTTTGCCTTCCCCCTTGCCCGCAACAGCCGGCCCTCCCAATCCGCCCGCCGCCTCCGTAAAGCAAACGGCGTCAAGCTGGCGAAAGGGCGCTTCGATATATTATATTTCAAGGCCAAAGGGAACATTTCATTTTTTTTGACTTTGTTGCAGCGGACAACCTGGCCCCTAAAGCAAGGGAAGGCTTCCCCCCTATTATTCTACATCATCCCCAAAAATCCTTCTTTTTTTTCGGGCGCCCGGCGGTTTTTGTCGAAAACTTTCCCCTTGTTTTCCTTGACAAACAGCTATAAATAGTTTACTCGCCTTATGCCCGCTCTAAACCTATGCAGGGTCATTTTTCCCGCAATTTTTTATTATAATATAACTCAGGGACGTATGCCATAAAAAAGCGCACGATTACCGGCAGGAAATCGTGCGGACAAAACAGGCGGATCCAACGTTCTTAACACTTCAACTTTTTCATAATGATGCTTGCCGTTTCTTCCACAGCTTTGTTCGTTACATCGATGACATCGCAGCCGATTTTTTTTACGACTTCGTCAAAATAAGCCAGCTCTTCTTTAATGCGATCCATGTTCGCATAGATGGCTTGGTCGTTCAAGCCGAGCGATTTCAAACGCTCGCGGCGGATCGACAGCAGCTTGTCCGGGCTGATTTTCAAACCAAAGCATTTGCCTGGCCCGACTTGAAACAGCTGCTCGGGCGGCTCGACTTCCGGAACGATCGGTACGTTTGCCACCTTCAGCCGCTTATGCGCCAAGTATTGCGACAGCGGCGTTTTCGATGTGCGCGATACGCCGATCAACACAATATCAGCGCGCAAAATGCCGCGTGGGTCGCGGCCGTCGTCGTATTTGACGGCGAATTCGATCGCTTCGATTTTTTTGAAGTAATCTTCGTCGAGCACGCGCACCTGGCCCGGCTCATACCTTGGCGTCAGCTGGAACAAACCGCTCATTTTTTCGATGAGCGGGCCGATGATATCGTAAGCGACCACCCCTTCGCGCGCCGCCTCGGCAAGCAAAAATTCGCGCATTTCCGGAACAACGAGCGTAAAGGCAATAATGGCTTGGTTCATTTTGGCCAACGCGACCACTTCGGCTAACGTCGTTTTATCCTCTACGTATGGAACGCGCTTGATTTGAACCGGCGAGGCGTAAAACTGGCTGGCCGCCGCCTTGACGACAAGCTCAGCCGTCTCCCCGCCCGAGTCGGATACGACATAAACGAGGCGTTGATTCATTTTGTTCCTCCTTTTCGCTCACACATCGTCTTTGGCTAATGAGACGAACGCTTTCGTCATATTCGTTTTCGTAATGCGGCCGATCACTTCATACCCCTTCTCCGTTTTGCGCACGACCGGCATAGCGTCGATTTGCTTCTCGATCAGCCGTTCGGCCACCTCAATCAGCGGATCATCTTTATAACAAACAGCGATGTTCGGCATCCTTGTCATGATAATATTAACGGGAATCGCTGTCAGTTCCTGTTTGCCGATGCTCGCGCGCAGCAAGTCTTTGCGCGACAAAACGCCCGCAAGAAGCGACTCCTCATCGACGACAAACAGCGTGCCGACGTCTTCCAAAAACATCGTGACGATCGCATCATAGACGCTCACGTTTTCGTTGACGACGACCGGGATGGACTGGTAGTCTTCAACTTTTAATTTTTTAATCTTATCGGCGAACAGCTGCGTGCCCGTTTTTCCGGTATAAAAATAACCGACGCGCGGCCGCGCTTCCAAATAGCCGGCCATCGTCAAAATCGCGAGATCGGGCCGCAGCGTCGCCCGCGTCAAGTTCAGCTTTTCGGCGATGCTCTCGCCGGTGATCGGCCCGTAGTCTTTGACAATTTGCAAAATTTGTTCCTGGCGTTTATTCAGTTCGATCGTCGCTCACCACCTTGCCAAAAGGTCCCACACGCTATCATCCTTGTTTATATTATACTACATCACGCGTTTACAAGGAAAATTAAGCATCCTGGCCGCTATCGGGGGCGAGTGTGTCTTTCAGCACGCTCATTTGCTGCAAAAAGCGTTTCGCCTTCAGCGACAGGCCGGCATATTCATCGTAGTACGCCGACAGCACCGCCTTCAATTCCGCCTTTGTCGTTTCTTTGACCGAAATCGCGCCCAGCCGGGCAAGATCAATATGGAAAAACAGGCGCAACAGCCGGGCCGACGCCGGCGACAACGGCATCCGGTGCGGGTCGGCCTCCTCGCAGCGATGACAAAGGAAGCCCGCCTCCTTGACCGAAAACGAGACGCTCCCTTCTGTCGCCCCGCAACGCGCGCAACGGTCAAGCACCGGCGGAATGCCGAGCACTGGGAGCATTTTCATCTCATAAATCAACGCCATGATCTCTAAATCGCGCCCTTCGCTCATATACTGTAACGTCTGCCGCAACAGCTCAAACAAGTACGGATTGCGCTTTTGCTCTTCTGTGCTTTTGTCGGTGAGCTCCACAATATACGCGGCATAGGCAGCGGCAAACAAATCTTCACGCAGCGCCCGCATCGAATCAATGAGCTCCCCTTGATGGAGAACGCCGACGCCGCGGCTGCGGCGGATCAAATAATGGCCATAGGCGAGCGGCTGCGTAACAGCAGAAAGGCGGCTGCTTGGCTTTTTCGCACCTCGCGCCATCACAGCCACCTTTCCCCATTCCCTTGTAAACAATGTGACAATTTTATTCGTCTCGCCATAATCGATGGTCCGCATCACGATCGCTTCACACTTTTCAAACATTGAACCACCACCAATTGGGCCAGTGACGATGCTAAGAGATCGGCTGGTCGATTTCTTTCTGGTCGGTGTTCTGCTCCTCACCGCCGATCCGCCGCTCCCGTTCCAACTCTTTAAACAACAAGTACGTATCGATATTGCCTGTTTGGCTAAACAACTTCCAAGTAAACTCAAGCATGGAATGACACCTCTTTCTGCCTGCAGGCATTGCATATTGGTGGTTTTACCTATAGGTTGGCTCGGGCAAAACCCGTTTATGTCGCGTAAAATTTTCTAGCCGTCAATACTCGTCCTCGCGAAACCCGAAGTCGCGCAACTGCGAAAGGCGGTTGCGCCAGTCCTTTTGCACCTTCACCCACAGCTCCAAAAACACTTTGGATCCAAGCAGCGCCTCAATGTCAGCGCGCGCCCGCTGTCCGATTTCCTTTAACATCCGGCCTTGCTTGCCGATGATGATTCCTTTTTGCGAATCGCGCTCAACAACGATGACAGCCCCGACGTAAACCGTGCCCGTCTCTTCGCGCCGCTCAATGCGTTCGACGACGACGGCGATCGAATGTGGAACTTCCTCGCGCGTCAAGTGAAGCGCTTTCTCGCGAATGAGCTCGGCGATGATAAACTGCTCCGGATGGTCGGTGACTTGATCCGGTGGATAATATTGCGGTCCTTCCGGCAACCGCTTTTTAATTTGCTCCAGCAGACGCTCGACATTGTTTCCTTCAAGCGCTGAAATCGGCACAATTTCCGCAAAAGGGTGCAAATCCTTGTACTGGTCAATGAGCGGCAGCAGCTCATCCGGGTGAACGCGGTCGATTTTGTTGATCACCAAAAACACCGGCGTATCGACTTCTTTCAAGCGCTCCATAATGAACGCCTCGCCGCGCCCAAACCCTTCCTCGGCATTGACCATAAACAAAATCAAATCGACTTCGCGCAGCGCATTGAGCGCCACTTTCATCATAAAATCGCCGAGTTTATGCTTCGGTTTATGCACCCCGGGAGTGTCGATAAAAATGATTTGCGCGTCCTCATCCGTGTACACGCCTTGGATTTTATTGCGCGTCGTCTGCGGCTTGTCGCTCATAATGGCGATTTTTTGCCCGACGACACGGTTTAAAAACGTCGATTTTCCTACGTTCGGTCTTCCGATAATGGCAACAAACCCTGATTTGTATCCTTCCTTATTCATGCATATCCTCCGCTGAAAAAGCATCTGGCAGCAGTTCTTGAACGGTGACGATTTTGACATCGCCGTTGATATTGGCCAAAATGACTTTCATATCACTTGGGCAAAGCTCAGCGATCACTTGACGGCATGCGCCGCACGGCGGAACCGGGCGGGGAGTGTCGGCAATGACCGCGAGGGCGGCAAACTCCGTTTCCCCTTCGGAATACGCCTTAAACAGCGCGGTCCGCTCCGCGCAATTGCACACGCTGTAAGCGGCGTTTTCAATGTTGCAGCCGCGGTACACACTGCCGTCTTTCGTCAGCAACGCGGCGCCGACTTTGAATTTCGAATAAGGCACGTATGCGAATTCGCGCGCTTTTTTCGCTTCGGCAATGAGCTGTTCGATCTCCATGAATGGCTCTTCCTTTCCTGAAAGCAAACGCTGCTTTCTTTTATTTTACAAAAAATCGCCGCCAATTTCATCATTTGAAACGAAAATGTAACAGAAAAATTAGAATTTTCTTTCTCGTTCGTTCAGCGAAGATGCGGCCAAAACAGCAGCGCCCCGATGATGACAGCAACCCCGGCAGCCACGAGCACAGCCGCAGCAGCGATATCTTTCGCCGCTTTCGCCAGCGGGTGAAACTCCCCTGTCACCAAGTCGACCGTGCGCTCGATGGCTGTATTCACCAGCTCGAGTATAACGACCGCACCAACTGTCAGCACTAACACAATCCACTCCCAGCGCGACAGCCCGACAGCGAAACCGAGCGCAAAGGCAACAACGGCGGCCGCCAAGTGAAAACGCAAATGCGCCTCCTCCTTCACCGCCGCCTTCATTCCCGCCCAAGCCCAGGCGAAACGATCCCGTTCCCTCGCACCTCGCATGGCTATCGCGTCAATCCGAACCGCGTCAATATTTCCTCTTGCTTGGCAAACATGACGCGCTCTTCCTCTTCCGTTTCGTGGTCATAGCCAAGCAAATGCAAAAAACCGTGCACGGCCAAAAACCCGAGCTCGCGCATGAACGAATGCCCGTATTCCGCCGCTTGCTCTTTCGCCTTCGGAATGGAGATGACGATGTCGCCAAGCACCAGCGGCATATCGGCGCCGATGATGTCGACTTCGCCCTCTCCTTCCTCTTCCAACGCGAACGAAAGCACATCAGTCGGAGCGTCTTTGCCGCGATAGTCGCGGTTCATCAGGCGAATGCGCTCGTTGTCCACGAATGAGACGCCCACTTCCGCCCCGTCCGGCACGTTCTCGCTCGCTGCCGCTTCGCGAAGGAGTTGCTCGAGCATCTCAAGCTGCTCTGCGGTCACTTCGCCCGTTTCGTCGATAAAGTCGATGTGAATGGTCATGCATGCTTCACCTTTTCCTTTCGTACTTCCGGGTATTCAATGCGCGAATGGAAGACGCCGTTGAGCGTCTCACAAAGCGAACGGGCGACGATCTCCAACTCTTTCATCGTGATGTCGCACTCGTTCAACTGGTTGTCCTGCAGGCGGTCGGCGATGATCCCCCGGACGATCTTTTCGATTTTTTCCTGCGAGGGGTTGGCCAACGAACGGACAGCCGCCTCGACGCTGTCGGCAATGTTGATGACCGCCGCCTCTTTCGTCTGCGGCTTCGGCCCGGGATAGCGGAACTCGGCTTCGGAGACCACTCCCGTTTGCTCGAGCGCTTTATGATAAAAATACTTGAGCAGCGTCGTGCCATGATGCTGTTCGGCGATGTCGACAATCTCCTTTGGCAGCCGGTGCTTGCGAAGCAAGGCGACGCCGTCGGTGACATGGGCGATAATAATATTTTTGCTCAATTGCGGCGACAAATGATCGTGCGGATTGCCGCCCATTTGGTTTTCAATGAAATAGCGGGGCCGCTTTGTCTTGCCGATGTCGTGGTAATAGCAGGCGACGCGCGCTAGCAAGCCGTCGGCGCCGATCGCCTCGCACGCCGCTTCCGCCAAATTGGCGACCATGATGCTGTGATGATACGTCCCCGGCGCCTCCGTCAACAATTTGCGCAACAGCGGGTGATTTGGATTCGACAGCTCAATGAGGCGAAGCGGCGACAAAATGCCGAATGCCGTCTCAAACACCGGCAGCAGCCCGATCGTCAAAATGGCGGAGAAAATGCCGGAGGCCGCCGCCATGAGAAGAAAAAGGCCGATCTCAGCCAGCGAGTAGCGGCCATTTTTCATTAGCAACAACGATAGGAGCAAACCCGTATTGACGACGGCAACAAGCACACCGGCCCGCCAAATTTTCGCCTTCGCCAGCTCCTTCGGCAGGCAAAACGTCCCAGCCAGGCCGCCAGCGAGCAAATAAACAGCCAAGGACACCGATACGGCGCCAGTCGCCCCGATTTCTTCATTAAACAAGATGCTGCCGCACACCGCCCCAATGATGGCGGTCATCACCGCCAGCCGCTCGCCAAGCAGCACGCGGACAAGCATCGGACCGAACGCTGCCGGAACGAGATAGCCGGCCGAAACGGCCCCGCCGGACGGCAGCAGGCGAATGAGCACCGTCACCGCCATCATCAACGTGAACACCGCTGCATAAAGCAGCAAGTTTTCATTCGTCTTCTCGGCGCGGAAATAGTAAACGAGCGGCGCAAGCAAGAGCAGCACGAACAAACAAAGCCCCGCGGCCGGCCAATGCGGGCGTCCGCCGCCAAGCAGGCCGACGAGCTCAAGCCGGTGGTAAATGTCACTCGTAATAAATTGCCCTTCCTCCACGATCACTTGCCCTTGCAAAATTTTCACCAGCTTCACTTCATCCATCGCCTGCCGCCGCTTTTCTTCCGTCGCCGTCCGGTCGTAGACGACGTTCGGAATGACAGCCTGCCGGCACAACTTGGCGACGGTTTCGCGCAACGCCGGCGACAGCGCCGCATACTTGAGCTCTGTCGCTGCTTTCGCGCGCGCCTCGTCAAGCTCCGCCTGGGAAATGCGCTCGCTCATGGCCGCATGCACGGCCGTCAACGCTGCTTCTTTGGCTGTCTCGAGTTCACCGGGAGAAGCGCTGAGCAGCCGCCGCCATTCTTCAGAGGACAGGTAGGCAAACCACTCCGGCGGCAGCCGTTCCTCGAGCTTCGCTGTCAAATCACCGGGCGAACGGCCCGAACCCGCCTCGTTTTGCACGCTCTCAATGGCGGCAAACAGCGAGGAAAGAAGATCGACACGGTTTTCGGCATATTCTTTTTTCAACGTATAAACGTCTGCCACTTTGGCGGCTGCTTCTTCTTTCAGCCTGGCTGTCGCTTCTTTGTCCTCAACCGTCACCGGCGAGCGGATCGTTTCTTTAGCGACGTCAAACAGGCGCAGCTCATATTGGCGCGGTTTCACTTGCCAGTACAACACAGCAAACAACAGCGCAGCCAAAAACAAAAACAGCCAAAAGCGGACGAAGCGGACGTCTTTTGTCCGCTCGAGAAAAAAACGAAGCCTTCCCACCGGTTTTCCCCTCGCTTTGTAAGAAAAGCTGTGCCATCCATCCCGGTCTGTGCTCTATAAGCCGGCCTCATCGTAGGCATTAATAATTTTCGCCACAAGCGGATGGCGGACAACATCAGACTGCTCCAAAAACACAAAAGCAATGCCGCTGATGGAAGCCAAAATGCGCTTCGCGACCGACAGCCCCGACTCGACTCCTTTTGGCAGGTCGACTTGGGAAATATCGCCGGTGATCACCATTTTTGACCCAAAACCAAGCCGGGTTAAAAACATTTTCATTTGCGCCGGCGTCGTATTTTGCGCTTCGTCCAGAATGACGAACGCATCCTCAAGCGTCCGGCCACGCATATAGGCGAGCGGAGCGATCTCAATCGTGCCGCGTTCAATGAGGCGCTGCACGTACTCCGCTCCGAGCACGTCGTTTAGCGCATCGTACAGCGGGCGCAAATACGGGTCGACTTTCTCCTTCAAGTCGCCGGGCAAAAAGCCGAGGCTTTCCCCCGCCTCGACAGCCGGTCGGGTCAAAATGATGCGTTTGACGCTGCCGTTTTTCAGCGCCTTCACCGCCATGACAACCGCCAAGTACGTTTTCCCGGTGCCGGCCGGCCCGATGCCAAACGTCAAGTCGTGTTGTTCAATCGCCGCCACGTAATAACGCTGGCCGAGCGTTTTGACGCGGATCGACTTCCCTTTGGCATTTTTCGTAATCTCTTCTTCGTACAGCTGGATGAGGCCGTCAAGCGCCCCTTTTTTCGCCAGCTGGACGGCATAGATGATGTCGCGCTCGCTGACGGCCACCCCTTTGCGGATGACAATCAATAAATGGCGAAGCAGCTCATCGACGAGCTGGACTTGCTGCGGCGTTCCGGAGACGTTGACCGTCTCCCCGCGCGTCACAATCGACACGCCAAGCTCTTCCTCAATCCGCTTTAAATGGGCGTCATGAACGCCAAAGAGCGCCGCCGCTTCCTGTTGATTGCGCACGTGTTGGCTGATCGTGACAAACTGCTCTGACATTCTCAATCTCCTTGAACGATGGGTTGTGGTACAGCAATATTTTCGATGACTTCGTAATGCAATTCTACCCTTACTTTACCATTCTCTTTCGTCTGATGCAAAACTTTTTCGCCGCGAATGACCGCCTCTTCCGGCAGCTTGGCCCGCAGCTCGCGGCGGGCGATCTTTTTCGCTTCTGCAAACGCCTCTTCCCACGTATAGCTCCGTTTCACTTCCTCGGCTTCACGAATCGTAACACGCTCGTAATACACCGGCAAGTCCCATTTCCAAAACCGAAACGGCCGCTTTTTCGTTTCGATGACCGTATGGGCGAACGCCGGCTTCTCCCACCCCCAGATTGGAAGGGAAAAGCGGCCCATTGCGATATAATGCCGTTCGGCGAACGCGCCGGTCAACACATGAAACGTCGTCTCAAGCGGCAGGACAACGGTGGACTTGTACCATGTCTCGCCAAGCACCTTTCCGGTCGCCGGTACAAATTTCGTTCTCCCCTCGGCGCCGATCACGCCGGAAACGAGAAGCTGACCTTTTTGTACATAATCATTGACGGAAACGAGCGGTTGTCCTTCTTCAACGAACAAATCGGCGATCACCGCCTCTTTTTTGGCGACTAAATGGCGCGGGGGGATCGGTTCTTTCGGTTCCGGAATTTCTTTTTCCACGACGCGGAAATGCAGCGACGTCCCTTCCCACTCGACGCCGACCCATGTAATGTCATGGATGCGTTCGGTCAGTTTCCTTTGCAACGTTTCCGGGTCATCGAGCAGGAATTGAAACACGCCGCGCTCGACGCCCATCCGTTTTAGTTCGCGGACGATTTGATGTTCTGTCTCGGGGGAGGCGCCTTCAATGTCAATGCTCCACACAACGTTGGACAGCAGAAATACAATGGCCGCAAAAAGGAGCAGCCCGAGCCCAAACCCGCTGTTTCGCCGCGCCCGTCGCCAAAAAAACGGCAACCCTCTTCTCCCGACAAACGAAAGCTTGCACTCGCTTTGCCGGGCGATATGGCGAAACCGCTTGACATCGCTGAGCTTAATGAAAAATGTCGCCGTCTCCCGGCTATGATTTTTCACATTCCATACGGCGATGCCCTGGCGCACGCAGGCGTTGATCAGCCGTTCGATCCCTTTTCCTTCCGCCTTGACACGCACGCTGCCGGCTAACGTGTCAACCCATTCATTTTTCATCGTTTGTCCTCCTCTATATAAACGACTTGGCTGATTTTCCCCTCCAATAAAATTTCTTCCGGCAAAATCGTTTTGATGACAAACTGTTCGCCGCGGACAAGCAGCTGCCCGTTCCGCAGCAAAAGGCGGAGCTCTTTATCGCTGAACGCGAGCAGCCCACGGTGGTTTTCAATGTAAATATGTATGTGCCCCACCATCGTGATGCGGGGCAGATCCATGACGATATCGGCGGGAAGCTCGAGCTTTTCCGCCATCCACCGCTTCATCTGCTGGCGCCATTTCTTCATCATACAAAAAGACCCCCCTTTCATCTCATATGTATGAGACAAAAGGGGGTTCTAGCACCGCTTTTCAAAAACAACGGGCCCGCCTGCCGGCAAGGCCCATTGCTTGTTTTATGAAAGCTGTTGTTGCACCAATTTATTGACGAGCGAACCGTCCGCTTTGCCTTTCACTTTCGGCATGATGGCGCTCATCACTTTTCCCATATCCGCCTTCGACGAAGCCCCGACTTCCTTGATCGTCTGCTCGATCAGTTCGCGAAGTTCGTCCTCTGTCAGCGGTTTCGGCATATACGACTGAACGATGTCAATTTCGGTTTTTACTTTTTCGACAAGATCTGAACGGCCAGCGTTTTCAAATTCGCGGAGGGAGTCTTTACGCTGCTTCAGTTCACGAGAAAGAACGGTCAGCTCTTCGTCTTCCGAAAGCGGGCTTTTGCCGAGCTTGATCGCCTCGTTTTGCAGCGCCGCCTTCAGCATACGGAGAACAGACAGCTTTTCTTTCTCCTTGTTTTTCATCGCCTGCTTCATATCGTCATTCAAACGATCGAGAAGACTCACCGATTATACACCCTCTTTAATGCATGCTCTTAGTGCTTGCGCTTTCTAGCCGCTTCAGATTTTTTCTTCCGTCTGACGCTTGGTTTTTCATAAAATTCGCGCTTTCTCACTTCTTGCAAAGTACCCGTTTTCGAAACGGCGCGTTTAAAGCGACGAAGAGCGTCGTCGATCGACTCGTTTTTGCGAACGATCGTTTTGGACATCCTGCTTCCCTCCCTCCGAACAACAACCATTGCATATTGTACTTGTCAATTATAATACATGCCGGCAGAAAAGGTCAATAAAAAAGCGCGATCCCGGCGCCGAAAAAAGCGGTCATCGTCCGCGGACGAGGCCCATACATATAGGATGAAAGGGGAGATCGCCCGTGGGGCCGCTTTTGATGCTGTTTGCCATTTACACCGCCATTTTTCTGATCGGCATGTTCATGATGAAGGCCGGGTTTTACGCATTATCCGGCCATCGGTTGAAACGATGGCTCATGCGCTTTACCGCTGCGCCATGGCAAGGATTTCTCACCGGGATGGCGGCAACCGCCCTCGTGCAAAGCAGCTCGGCGGTCATGGTGATGACGATCGGCCTCGTCGCCACCGGCTATTTATCGTTTCGCCAGTCCATCGGCATCATTTTAGGCAGCAACATCGGCTCAACCGTCACAACCGAGCTGATGACACTCAATATCGGCGACGGCGCCATTCCGCTTCTCATCGGCGGCGCACTTCTCGTCTTCATAGGACGTCGCCGCTTCGTTTACAGCATCGGGATGATCGCCGTCGGCCTTGCCGCCTTGCTGTTTGCCATGAACGGCTTCTCCAGCCTCGCCAAGCCGCTCGCCGATTACCCGCTTGTTGACGCCTGGCTCAAGCAAACGAACAGCTCGACCGCCATCGGACTCTTCGTCGGCATTGCCTTGACCGCCCTCGTCCATTCGAGCGCGGCGACGATCGGCATCGCCATGGGGTTTTTAAACGAACAGTTGTTGACGCTTCCAGCCGCCATCGCGATATTGCTTGGCGCCAACATCGGCACGTGCATTACCGGGCTGCTGGCCTCCATCGGTTCAAGCAAAGAAGCCCAGCTGACCGCTTATACCCATTTATGGCTGAACGTCGCCGGCGTTGCCGTCTTTGCCTTCTGGACGGAGCCGTTCGCCCGTTTTGCCGCCATGCTCAGCCCGGCGCCGGATGTGCAGCTCGCCCATGTGAGCGTCTTGTTTAACACCATTTGTTCAGCCGCCGCGTTGCCGTTTGTCGGCATCATCGAAACGGCCATCTTGCGTTTGCATGGCCAAAAGCGGGCTTAATAATCGGCGCGCCCAGTTTGGCCGCTGACGATGGCAACCCCGGAGCTCGTCCCGATGCGCGTCGCCCCAGCCTCGATCATCGCCTCAGCTGTTTTCCGGTCGCGAACGCCTCCTGAAGCTTTGACGCCCACATTGTCGCCGACCGTTTTTCGCATCAGCGCGACGTCTTCAACCGTCGCGCCGCCGCCTGAGAACCCAGTCGATGTTTTCACATAGTCAGCGCCCGCTTTCACCGCCAATTGGCAAGCGCGCACTTTTTCATCATCCGTCAAAAGCGCCGTTTCAATAATTACTTTCACGAGTGCTTTTCCGGCTGCCGCTTCGACGACGGCGCGAATATCGCGCTCCACCCAGTCGTCGGCTCCGCTTTTTAAGGCGCCGATGTTGATGACCATATCGACTTCGCGCGCGCCGTTTTCGATGGCGTTTTTCGTTTCAAACGCTTTCGTTTCCGGCGTTGTCGCCCCAAGCGGAAAGCCGATGACCGTGCAGACGCGGACATCCGTGCCGGAAAGTTCCCGCGCCGCCGTTTTCACCCACGACGGGTTGACGCATACTGAGGCAAACCCGTACTGTTTCGCCTCCGCGCATAATTGAACGATTTGCTCTTCCGTTGCCTCCGGCTTGAGCAGCGTATGGTCGATCATGTTCGCAATGTTCACTGTCATGGACACTTGCCCCTTTCTGCCGCTGCAAAAAGATAAAAGGTCTGACGTCTACCATCATACCATGTCTGCGAGGCAAAAACTAGCCGTCATCTGTATAGTTCCCGAGAAAAAGAAGAAAAAACCCCAGCCGAGGCTGGGGTGTCTGTGCTTGTCTCTCCATATCAGGTTATGAGCTTAACTTTACGGAATGAGCTGCCCCATCCGGCACAATGCGGACAAACTCACCTTCGTTGTACGGGTAGCCGGCTTTCGTGATTTTTACTTTCACGAGTTCGCCGACCATCTCTTCTGTCCCCGGGAAACGGACTTTCAAATAGTTGTCCGTATAGCCGATATACATGCCCGGATGATCTTTGTCTTGCTCTTCTGGAATGACTTCGAGCACGTGCCCTTCAAATCGCGACGCGTATTCTTTCGCCAGCTGATCAGATAGGGCAATGAGTCGGCGGACGCGGTCATGTTTCGTCTCTTCGTCCACTTGGTCCGGCATGCGCGCCGCCGGTGTGCCAGTCCGCTTCGAATACGGAAAGACGTGCAGCTCGGAAAACTGCTGCTCGCGGATAAAGTGGTACGTTTCCATAAATTCCTCTTCCGTTTCACCCGGAAAACCGACGATGACATCGGACGTTACGGCGAGTTCCGGGAACACTTCCCGCAGGCGGGCAAGCCGCTCGGCGAAAAATTCCACCGTATATTTGCGGCGCATCCGCTTGAGCACCGTGTTCGACCCGGATTGAAGCGGAATGTGCAAATGGCGAACGATTTTGTCCGAACGCTGCAACACATCGATCACTTCATCGGTAATTTGGCTCGCCTCAATCGACGAAATGCGAATCCGTTTCAGCCCCGGCACTTGCTCATCCAAATCGCGCAGCAGCGCCGCGAAGTTATAGTCTTTTAGATCGGTGCCGTAGCCGCCCGTATGAATGCCGGTCAACACGATTTCCTTATAGCCGGCGGCGACAAGCTGGCGCGCCTGGCGGATGATTTCTTGTGGATTGCGCGAACGCATCAAGCCGCGCGCCCACGGGATGATGCAAAACGTGCAAAAGTTGTTGCACCCTTCTTGAATTTTCAACGATGCCCGCGTCCGGTCGGTGAACGACGGCACATCCATTTCCTCAAACACGCGCGTTTTCATAATGTTATGGACCGCGTTGATCGGCTGGCGCTCGCGCTGAAACTGCTCAACGTAGTCCAAAATTTTATGCCGGTCTTGCGTGCCGATGACAATATCGACGCCCGGAATCGCCATCACTTCCGCCGGCGATGTTTGCGCATAGCAGCCGGTCACGCAGACGACGGCATCCGGATTGCGGCGCACCGCACGGCGGATGACTTGGCGGCTTTTTTTGTCGCCGGTGTTCGTCACCGTGCACGTGTTGATCACATACACATCGGCGCGGCTCTCAAACTCCGTCCGTTCGTAGCCGGCCTTTTTAAACAGCTGCCAAATCGCCTCTGTTTCGTAATGATTGACTTTGCAGCCTAATGTATGGAAAGCCACTGTTGGCATGTTGTTCACCTCACTGCAGGCCATGCCGCTGAGCTAGCAGCATGACTGAATTTGTTCAAACCGTTGATTACTGTTGCGCCGCCTCCCAATCTGGCGCGCGCAGCTCCCATTCATAGGAAGCCGCGGCAAGCAGATAAAGCGGCGCCGTTTCCGTGCGCAAAATGCGCGGGCCAAGGCTGCACGGCAAAAAGCCGCCTTGTCGGAGCCGCTTTGCCTCCTCAGGGCTAAATCCACCCTCAGGTCCGAACACGGCTAGCAGCGTGCCGCCGGGCTTGAGGCCGGCAAGCAGCGCCGGCAGCGAACCGTGCCGTCCCCCGCGCCCTTCTTCTTCATAGGCGAATAGACGTTGATCCACCGTTTCGCCAAAAGCAAGCAGCGCGTCCAGCGAAAGCGGCGCCCGCACCTCGGGCAATGACGTGCGTTCCGCCTGTTCGGCCGCCTCTTTCGCAATTTTTTTCCACCGTTCCACTTTTTTCTCCGCTTTCTTCATGTCCCATTTGACGACCGAACGGGCGGCGAAAAACGGCAGAAAGCCGGCGGCGCCAAGCTCCGTCCCTTTTTGGATGACAAACTCCCACTTTTCGCCTTTCGGCAGCCCCTGGGCGATATAAATGCGCACCGGCAATTCGCGCCCCTCTTCCTTCCATTGTACAATACGGGCGCGCACATGCTCACTGGCAATTTGTTCAATGCTGCATACAGCCGTGCGCCCGTCCGGAAAGACGCAAGCGATCGCATCCCCCGGCTTCATGCGCATGACGCGGGCGATATGGTGCGCGTCAGCGCCGCTGATCGTGACGACTTCGCCTCGGCGCTCCCGTTCGGAAACGAAATATCGCTGCAACGAACATCCCTTCTTTGTTTACGACTTGATGGCGACTAACGCGACCCAATCTTCCATCACGTTCACTTCCTCAATGACAAACCCAGCCGCCAGCAGCCCGTCTTTGACGTCCTGCTTTTTCGCCTGGATGATGCCGGAGGTGATGAAGCGGCCGCCCGGCTTCAGCAGCCGGAAAGCGTCGGAGGCAAAACGCAAAATGATTTCCGCCAAAATGTTGGCGACAATCACATCAGCCGGCTCATCGACATGGTCAAGCAAATTGTTTTGCGCCACCGTAACGACCGACTGCACTTTATTGAGCTTGACGTTCAGCCGTGCGCTGTCGACTGCGACCGGATCCAAATCGAACGCCCGCACCGACCGGGCGCCGAGCATCGCCGCAGCGATGCTTAAAATGCCGGAGCCGGTGCCGACGTCAATGACCGCATCGCCGGGGCGCACATATTTTTCGAGCGCCTGCAGGCACATGACCGTCGTCGGGTGGGTGCCGGTGCCAAACGCCATGCCCGGATCCATTTCAATGATCAACTCATCATCGGAAACCGGCTCATACGTTTCCCACGTCGGCACGATCGTAAACTTCTCCGACACTTTCACCGGATGATAATGCTTTTTCCACGCCGTCGCCCACTCTTCCTCATTCACTTCGCTCAATGTAATCTTATTTTTTCCAAGGTCAATATCATATAGCCATAAATTGTTAATCGCTTGTTTAATTTGTTCGACCGTTTCGCCAAGAAAGCTGTTGACCGGCAAATACGCCTTAATGATGACGCCTTCTTCCGGATAATCGTCCGGATTGAGTTCGACGATTTCCCCGTACCAGTCATCGCGGTCTTTCACAAGATCGTACGGATCTTCAATGACCACGCCGCCGGCGCCGGCCTCATGCAAAATGTTCGAAATCGCCTCGACCGCCTCGTGCGTCGTATGAATGCTGATTTCCGACCATTTCATCGCGCTCACGCTTCTCCTTTAAACGCCTTTTTGACTTTCTCAAAAAAACGGCCATGCGGCCCGTCGTGCATCGTCTCCCCACCAAGCCGGTCAAACTCGCGCAGCAGTTGCTTTTGTTTTTCCGTCAGCTTCGTCGGCGTCACGACGCGGACGATGACGTGCTGATCCCCCTGTCCATAGCCGCGCACGTTTGGCACTCCTTTCCCTCTCAGGCGGAAGCGCGTGCCCGTTTGCGTGCCGGCCGGAATTTTCAACTTCACATCGCCATAGAGCGTCGGCACCTCAATCTCATCGCCGAGCGCCGCTTGAGCAAAGGAAAGCGGCACTTCACAATAAATGTCGAGCCCGTCGCGCTCGAAAAATTCATGCGGCTCCACGCGGAAAATGATGTACAAGTCCCCCGGCGGCCCGCCGTTGACCCCTGGCTCCCCTTGGCCGGCGACACGCAGCTGCTGGCCGTCGTCGACGCCGGCTGGAATTTTGACGTGAATTTTTTTCCGCCGTTTGACGCGGCCCGTCCCGCCGCACGTTGGGCATTTCTCCGGAATGTACCGGCCCGTGCCACCGCAGACGGGGCATGTCCGGCGGTTGACGATGCGGCCAAACGGCGTCGCCTGCTCGCTCGTGATTTGCCCGCTGCCGCCGCAACGTGAGCACGGCTGGGGGCTTGTGCCCGGTTTCGCTCCGCTGCCCTGGCACGTGTCGCACGTCTCTTCGCGCGGCACTTCAATTTCCGTTTCTTTTCCAAATGCCGCTTCCTCAAATGTGAGCGTCATCATGTATTCCACATCGGCCCCTTTGCGCGGCCCGCTCGCCCGCCGGCGCGGCCCGCCGCCGAAAAACGTCTCAAAAATATCTTCAAACCCGCCAAAGCCGCTAAAGCCGCCGAAATCAAACCCTCCGCCTTGGAATCCGCCGCCGCCAAACGCTTCGTTCGGGTCGGCATGGCCGAACCGGTCGTAGCGGGCCCGCTTTTCGTCGTCGCTCAATACTTCGTACGCCTCTTTAATTTCTTTAAACTTTTCCGCGGCGTCCGGCGCTTTGTTAATGTCTGGATGATACTGCTTCGAAAGCTTTCGGTACGCTTTTTTGATCTCGTCTTTCGTCGCGTTTTTGCTGACGCCGAGAACTTCGTAGTAATCGCGCTTCGCCATCGTTGATCATCCACTCCCGATTCATTCACATAAATTTTATTTTATCATTTCCCTTTGGTTAATGGCAATATGTGAATGCTAGAAAAAAAGTCAAAGCCAAGGCAGGCCTGACTTTGACTTTCGGCAGCATTATTTGTCATCCTTCACTTCCTCAAATTCCGCATCAACAACGTTGTCCCGTTTGGCCGCGTCGGCTTGCGCTCCAGCGTCTTGCGCCTGTTTCGCCGCTTGCTCATACAGCTTGATCGACAGCTGCTGCACCGCTTCCTGCAGCGCGTCTTTTTTCTTGCGGATGTCATCGATGTCGTTTTTCTCAAGCGCCGCCTTCAACGCATCTTTTGCCTCTTGCGCTTTCTTGATCTCATCGGCGCTCACTTTTCCTTCGACTTCTTTTAACGTTTTTTCTGTCGTGAAAATAAGCTGGTCCGCTTCATTGCGCAGTTCGGCAGCCTCTTTCCGCTTCCGGTCGGCTTCGGCGTTTTCTTCCGCCTCTTTGATCATGCGCTGGATTTCTTCTTCCGACAGGCCGGACGACGATTTGATCGTGATCGACTGTTCTTTGTTCGTCCCCAAGTCTTTCGCGCGCACATGGACGATGCCGTTGGCGTCAATGTCAAACGTCACTTCAATTTGCGGCACGCCGCGCGGCGCCGGCGGAATCCCAGTCAGCTGGAAGCGGCCGAGCGTTTTGTTGTCCGCCGCCATCGGACGCTCCCCTTGCAGCACATGAATGTCTACGGTCGTTTGGTTGTCGGCGGCTGTTGTGAACACTTGCGACTTGCTTGTCGGAATGGTCGTGTTCCGCTCGATCAATTTCGTAAATACGCCGCCCATCGTCTCAATGCCGAGCGACAGCGGTGTGACGTCAAGCAAGACGACATCTTTCACTTCGCCGGCAATGACCCCGCCTTGGATCGCGGCGCCGATCGCCACGACTTCGTCCGGATTGACGCCTTTATGCGGCTCTTTGCCAAGCTCGCGCTTAATCGCTTCCTGGACAGCTGGAATGCGGGTCGAACCGCCAACCAAAATGACTTTGTCAATATCGGCAGGCGTCAAGCCGGCATCTTGCAGCGCCTGGCGAACCGGCCCCATCGTCCGTTCAACGAGGTGGGCGGACAGTTCTTCAAACTTCGCCCGCGTGAGCGTCGTTTCCAAGTGAAGCGGACCGTTTTCATTGGCGCTGATAAACGGCAGCGAAATTTGCGTCTGCGTCACGCCCGACAGTTCTTTTTTCGCCTTTTCAGCCGCATCTTTCAAGCGCTGGAGCGCCATTTTGTCTTTGGACAAATCGATGCCGTGCTCTTGTTTGAACTGATTGACCAAATAATCGATGATCACTTGGTCGAAATCGTCGCCGCCCAAATGGTTGTCGCCGGCGGTCGCTTTCACTTCAAAGACGCCGTCGCCAAGCTCCAAAATCGAAACGTCAAACGTTCCGCCGCCCAAGTCATAGACGAGAATCGTTTGGTCCTCTTCTTTGTCGAGGCCGTAAGCAAGCGCTGCTGCCGTCGGCTCGTTGATGATGCGCTCGACTTCAAGCCCGGCGATGCGGCCGGCGTCTTTCGTCGCTTGGCGCTGCGCGTCGTTGAAATAGGCCGGCACCGTAATGACCGCCCGCGTCACCGGTTCGCCCAAGTAGTCTTCGGCGTACGATTTCAAATATTGCAAAATGATGGCTGAAATTTCTTGCGGCGTATATTGCTTTCCTTCAATCTCCACTTTGTAGTCCGTGCCCATATGGCGCTTGATCGAGATGATCGTGTTCGGGTTCGTGATCGCCTGCCGTTTGGCGACTTCGCCCACTAAGCGCTCCCCGTTTTTGAACGCCACGACCGATGGGGTCGTGCGGTTTCCTTCCGGGTTCGGGATGACTTTCGCCTCGCCGCCTTCGAGCACGGCGACGCAAGAGTTCGTTGTTCCTAAGTCAATGCCGATAATTTTACTCATCGCTCATCACCCTCCATTTCCGTTATTGGCTGACTTTGACCATCGCAGGACGGAGAATGCGGTCTTTCAGCTTGTAGCCTTTTTGCAGCTCTTCGACGACTGTATTCGGCTCATAGCCATCTTCGTCCGTCTGCATGACCGCCTGATGCAGATGGGGGTCAAACGGTTTTCCGACCGCCTCAATCGCCTCGACGCCTTCTTTTTTCAAGGCGTCCAAAAGCGAGCGATACACCATCTCCATTCCTTGCAAAATCGATTTTGCCTGCTCGTTTTCCGTCTCTATTTTCAACGCGCGCTCAAAGTTGTCGAGCACCGGAAGCAAATCGCTCGCCAAACTTTGGGCGCGGTATTTTTCAGCCGCTTCCAGCTCTTGGCGCGTCCGGCGGCGGAAGTTTTCAAAATCGGCATACAGGCGGAGATAGCGGTGTTCCATCTCAGCCAGCTTCGCTTCCAGCTCCGCTACTTGCGCTTTGGCGGCAGCCAGCTCCTCTGTCTCGGCGCGCTCCTCCCCGGCAGGTTCGGCCCCCGCGGAAGCCTCCGCCGGCTTCCCATCGCCTTGCCCGGCGGCATCGTTTTGCCTAGCGTCGTCCCTTTCGCCTTCCGGTGGCACGCCTGCCTCTTCCGCCGATGCCGGCTGTTCCATCTCCGGCTCGTTGTATGTAGCTTGACCAGCACGTTTGTCTCCTTGTTCCATTGCCTTCACCTCCCCTTCGGGCTCGTCATTCTATGTATCAATGGCCACAAGGAACGGATGGATTGGCGAATCCATCCGTTAACCAATATGGCCATTGTTACTGATTTTGATACCATTTCGTCAGCGCGGCCGACAAATCGGAAGCGACGCGGTTCAACACCGTGATGACGCGCGAATACTCCATTCGCGTCGGCCCGAGAATCGCGATCGTTCCGAGCGGCTCCTCGCCGACCGAGTATGTCGCCGTAATGAGGCTGCAGTTTTCCATGCCGTGCAATTCGTTTTCCCGGCCGATCGACACCTGCACCCCTTTTTGGCTTTGCTTGCGAAGCAGACGGTAAATGTCTTTTTCCTGCTCAATGATGTTCAGAAGCGGGCGCACTTTTTCAATGTCGCTGAATTCCGGCTGATTGAGCATGTTGGCTGTGCCGGCGAAAAACATTTTCTCCTCTTCAGGAAGATCGAGCGTGTCGATCAGCATATTGAGCAGGCTGTCATAATTGCGGATGTGCCGGCGCAGCACATCGGCCACTTCCGTCTTGATTTTTTCTTTTAAATCGATGAGCGGAACGCCGCTGAGCCGCCCGTTCAAAATGTTGACCATCTTTTCAAGGTCGCCGGCGTTGACCGATGGCGGAATCGTCACGACCCGGTTTTCGACATGGCCGGTATCGGTCACAACGATGGCCACAGCCGTCTGCTCGTTGAGCGGAACGATTTGCATTCGCTTCAGTTTGCTTTCTTTAAACGCCGGACCGAGGGCGATCGACGTGTAGTTCGTCAAGTCGGATAAAATTTGCGCCGACTTTTGCATCAGCTTCTCGAGCTCATAGATGCGTTCGGCAAACACGGAGCGGATTTTCTGAATATCGGCTCTTGTCAGCCGCTGCGGCGGCAGCAGATGGTCGACGTAGTACCGATACCCTTTTTCCGACGGCACGCGGCCAGAGGAAATGTGCGTTTTTTCAATGTAGCCGAGCTCTTCCAAATCCGCCATTTCATTGCGAATCGTCGCTGAACTGAACGCAATTTGGTGCTTTTTCGATAACGTCCGCGAACCGACCGGCTGCCCGGAACGAATGAAATCGTCGATAATCACCTGCAAAATCAGCAGTTGGCGGTCCGTTAACACGTTTCTCACCTCTATTAGCACTCGATCAATTCGAGTGCTAAATCTATTACTAGGGTAACAAATCGCCCGGCAAATGTCAATCTTTACATTTCGCCGAGAAAGGCGGCGAACACTTCGTTGCCGAGCAGCTTGCCGCGCTTTGTCAAGCGGACGTGGGTCTCCGTTTCTTCCAAGCGCCCGTTTTCCACTTCGGCGCGGATCGCCTTGCCGAAGATATCGTGCATATCGCGGCCAAACTTTTGCCGGAAGCGAGCTTTCGACACTCCTTCCGTTTTGCGCAACCCTAAAAACATTTCCTCTTCCATTTGCTCTTGAAGCGTCAACCGGTGCACATCGCGGTGCGGCCATTCGCCGTTGTCCACCTTGGCGATGTAATGGCGGACCGGACCGATATTGGCGCGCCGCACCCCGCCGATATAGCTGTGCGCCCCGGCGCCGATGCCGTAATACTCTTCGTTGTTCCAATAAGTGAGGTTGTGACGGCTTTCAAACCCCGGAAACGCGTAATTGCTGATTTCATACTGCTGGTAGCCGCACGCTTCGGTTCGCTCCATCGCCGCTTCGTACATGGCCGCTTCCGCCTCTTCTCCCGGGAGATGGAGTCGGCCCTTGCGCCACTCGTTGTAAAAGATCGTTTTCGGCTCAAGGATAAGCGAATAGGCGGAGAGGTGCGGAACGTGAAGCGAAAACGCGGCGTCCAAATCGGCGAGAAACTGCTCAAGCGTCTGCCCGGGAAGCCCGTACATCAGATCGAGGCTGATGTTGGCAAACCCGGCCTCCCTCGCCCGCTCTACCGCCTGCACGATATCCCCGCGCCGGTGCGTGCGGCCGATCGCTTGCAGAAGCCGGTCATCAAACGTCTGCACCCCAAGGCTCAACCGATTGACCCCGGCTTCGCGGAGAACGGCGAGTTTTTCTTTCGTCAGCCCATCCGGGTTCGCCTCAACCGTAAATTCAGCCGTTTGCGGATCAAACTGAAAATGGCGGTGAATGCTCTCAAGCAAGCGCCCAAGCTGCGCCGGCTCCAGCACCGTCGGCGTGCCGCCGCCGATAAACAGCGTCTCAAGACGGTTGCCGAACTCGGCCGCCGTCCGCGCCATTTCCTTGTCCATCGCCCGCAAATAGTCGTCAATCGGCTGACCGGCAGCAAACACTTTGTTAAAATCGCAATAATGGCAAATATGGGCGCAAAACGGAATGTGAAAATATGCTGATGTTGCCATCGTCATCCTCCCTTCGGCTGCAGCCGGACTGCCGTCCCTCATCTTCCCGTCAGCGTCGCATGGCGATAAACAAACAAGGCCATCCCCGAAGGAGACAGCCTTGCCCGTCATTTTTTCTGGTCGTCGATTTTCAAGACAGCCATAAACGCTTCTTGCGGCACTTCGACCGAGCCGATTTGTTTCATCCGTTTTTTTCCTTCCTTTTGCTTCTCGAGCAGCTTCCGCTTCCGTGACACGTCGCCGCCGTAACATTTGGCGAGCACGTTTTTGCGCAGCGCCTTGATCGTCGAGCGGGCGATGATTTTGTTGCCGATGGCGGCTTGCACCGGCACCTCAAACTGCTGGCGCGGAATTAAGTCTTTCAGTTTTTCCACGATCACTTTGCCGCGTTCGTACGCCGCCTCGCGATGGACGATAAACGACAAAGCGTCAATTTTTTCGCCATTCAACAAAATGTCCATTTTGACAAGATTGGACGGCCGATAGCCGATCAACTCATAGTCGAATGACGCGTACCCTTTCGTGTTCGACTTTAAGGCGTCAAAAAAGTCGTACACGATTTCCGACAGCGGAATGTCATAAATCAGCATGACCCGCTTTTCGTCCAAATATTGCATATCAACGAACGTGCCGCGCTTTCCTTGGCACAGCTCCATGACCGGCCCGACGTAGTCGTTCGGCACCATGATCGTCGCCTTCACATACGGCTCTTCGATGCGGTCGATTTTCTGTGGATCCGGCATGTTCGTCGGATTGTCGACCGAAACTTCGGTGCCATCGGTCAAATGAACTTTGTAGACGACGCTCGGAGCCGTCGTAATTAAGTCGATATGAAACTCGCGCTCAATCCGCTCTTGAATGATTTCCATATGCAGCAAGCCGAGAAACCCACAGCGGAAGCCGAACCCAAGCGCCTGCGACGTTTCCGGCTCAAAGTGGAGCGCCGCATCGTTCAATTGCAGCTTCTCGAGCGCCTCGCGCAAGTCATTGTAGCGCGCCGTATCGATCGGATACATGCCGCAAAACACCATCGGGTTGAGCTTCCGGTAGCCGGGGAGCGGCTCGGCGGCCGGCCGTTCGGCGTCGGTGATCGTATCGCCGACACGCGTATCTTTGACATTTTTAATGGACGCTGTCAAATAGCCGACATCGCCGACCGTGAGCTCGTCGACGATTTTTTGTTTCGGCGTAAAGACGCCGACTTCGGTCACTTCAAATTCTTTGCCGGTCGACATCATTTTAATGCGCTGGCCCGGCTTCACCGTCCCGTCGACAATGCGGACATACGCGACAACGCCGCGGTACGGGTCGTAAAGCGAGTCGAAAATGAGCGCTTTCAGCGGCGCGTCTGGATCGCCCGACGGAGCGGGAATTTTCTCCACGATTTGTTCCAAGATTTCTTCAATGCCGATGCCGACTTTCGCTGAAGCGAGCACGGCTTCAGACGCATCGAGGCCGATGACGTCCTCGATTTCTTGGCGGACGCGCTCCGGTTCGGCGCTTGGCAAATCAATTTTGTTAATAACAGGCAAAATTTCCAAGTTGTTATCGATCGCTAAATACACATTTGCAAGCGTCTGCGCTTCGATGCCTTGCGCCGCATCGACGACCAAAATCGCTCCCTCGCAGGCCGCCAAGCTGCGCGACACTTCGTACGTAAAATCGACATGGCCCGGCGTATCGATCAAATGGAAAATATACTCCTCGCCATTTTTCGCTTTGTATGTCAACTGGACCGCATTCAATTTGATCGTAATGCCGCGCTCGCGCTCAAGATCCATCATGTCCAACGTCTGCTCGCGCAACTCGCGCTCCGACAGCGCGCCTGTTTTTTCCAAAATGCGGTCCGCAAGCGTCGATTTTCCGTGGTCAATGTGAGCGATAATGGAAAAGTTGCGAATCCGTTCCTGCCGTTTCAACCGTTCTTCCCGGTTCATCGTCTCTCACTCCTGCTTTTTCGCAAAACTACACTAGCTTTGATTATAGCAACAGAGGAGAGAAGATTCAATGACAAACAAAAAAGCCGCCCATACGAGGCGGTGAATCGTCTGCCGGCGCCGCGCCGAAAGCGGCGGACCGATTTAGTCGACGGCCCGCCCAGCGAATGACAGCAACGTTTCCACAAGCGCGGTTGCGCCATCGGCCAGCCGCCGGCCGAGTTCAGAAAAGAGGTTGAACGTTTTCAGTTCCCGAACCACTTCTTGTTTTTTCTGCAAATCGCCCGCCGCCACTGTCTGCCCGAACACGGCTGCCTCAATCTCCCCGTTTCCGTTTTTCTCGAGATCAATGACGGCGGGAAGCGACGGATCTGCATAGCCGCGCATCTTCTCAATGCCGCGGTGCGCCTGCTGCATGCCGAGCAGCACGCCAAAAAACAAGAGGAAAAGCGCTGCGCTAAACCGGATGAACCATCTTGCCATATGCGATGCCCCTTTTTACTTTTTCTCCGCCGGAGCCGGCGCCTCGACTTTTTCCGCCTGCCAATAATACTCGCTGAACACATCGGCAAAGGCCGCAGCCGAACGGAACAGCTCGGCGAACGTATTGTCGACGCCGCCAAACTCCACTAAAATGGCGTTCCTGGATAAATCTTGGTTAAATTTCCCATCGGTTCCTGTTCCTTGCTTCTTAATGACCCCGCGGCTCAACCCCGGGTATTTCTTCTGCAGCAAATGGTGCAGCTCGGTCGCCAGCTGCAAGTTTTTTTCGTATTCCGCGTTCTCACCGCCGACGATAAACGCCACGCGCGCGTAATCAACACCGTTGATCGTCGTGGTCGTATACTTCCGGCGATGCGCATCGCGGTGAATGTCAATAAAATATTGCAAGTCACGGTTTTGCTTCATCGCTGCCACGACCGTCTGCCGCGACATGTTATACGCCTGTGTGTATGTCATTCCTTTTTTCAACAGCTCCGCTTCGATGTCGGTTTTGTTCACTTGCGCGCCGATGCCCCTCTTCTCCAATTCTTCCATCAATTTCTCCCCGACTTTGGTCACATTCACGCTCCAATGAAACGCCAAATTTGGATCGGTTACGCCTTTTAAAGCCGGCAAATACGACTCGCGCGTATGTGTATGGTAAATATAGACGACTTTTCGGCCTTGCGTCGTTTGCTTCGGGGGAGGGAGCGCTTTTTCGTCTTGGGTTTGCTCGGCTTGCTCAAGCTCCTCGACCGACGCCTGCCGCTCGGCAAACATCACTTCCAGCGGCGGCGCCGACTCATACGGGATGTTCGTGTAGTCGGTCCCTTCTCCGGCGATTAAAATTTTGCTGTCATACAAGGCAAAGCCCGGCAGCTCGCTGCCGAGCAAGCTGCGCGGATCGTCGGGGTTGATGCTTGTCGCCAAGCGGAACAACAGCGATGAATAGTTCGTCTGTTGCCGCTCTTTTGGAAGCATTTGGAGAAAATACCGGTTTTCGAGCCCAAACAGGCGAATGAACATCTCTTCCGGAAAATGGGCGGCCATATCGTTCAGCGATGATGACGACGGACGGTATTCGGGCCGCAGCGACGTAAGCGCTCCGACGAGCATAAACATCATCATGCATCCAAGGATGATGAGCATAAACAGTTTTTTTAAGCTGGCTCCTGGAACGGCGATCACGACATTGGGGGAGCGCCATCGTTTCATATTCCCACCCTTTCCCGGCTTGTCTCCTCACTTTAACGTATGGCCAAGCCAGGAAAGATAGAACCGTTTTTTGTCTAGTGGGTGTAAGAGCCGACGTTGCCTTGGTCAACCTGCCGGTGCAGCGCCGCGTTCAAGCCGCCGGCCAGTAAGTTCGCCATATCGCCGATGAACGAATCGACCTCTTTTGGCGTCACCATTAAGTTATGACCGAGCGGGGCGAGCACTTCGTAAATCAGACGCCGCTTTTCTTCATCACCAAGCGTGCCGATCATGCCGAGAAACGTCGACCGTTCGGTTGGCGACGGCATATCTTGCTCCGTCAGCTTCTTTTTGCGCCCGAACGCCCAGCCGGCCGGAGCCAGCGCGCTTGACGGCCGCTGGCTTTCGCGCATTTCGCGGCCGAAATGCTTTAAAATGAAATCGATCGTATCGCTTGTGATCGAAACGGCATCGACGACCGTCGGGACGCCGATCGAGATGACCGGGATGCCGAGCGTCTCGTAGCTCAGTTCTTTCCGCTTATTGCCAACGCCCGAGCCGGGGTGGATGCCGGTGTCGGAAATTTGGATCGTCGCGTTGACCCGTTCGATTGAACGGGCGGCCAGCGCATCGATGACGATGACAAAATCCGGCTTCGTTTTCCGGACGACGCCATCAATAATATCGCTCGTCTCAATGCCGGTCGTTCCCATCACCCCTGGAGCGAGGGCGCTCACCGGGCGAAATCCTTCCTCAACACTTTCCGGCTGCAATTGAAACAGATGACGGGTGACAAGCACGTTTTCCACCGTCAGCGGCCCAAGCGCATCCGGCGTGACGTTTTGGTTGCCAAGCCCGACAATTAGGCAGCTCGCTTGCTCGGGAATGCGGAGCCGTTGTAAAAAGGCGCTCAGTTGTTCCGAAAAAATACGCTGCACTTTTTGCTGCAATTCCGTATTTTGTTCACGGATGCCTTGCGTCTCAATCGTCACATAATGGCCCGGCTTTTTGCCGATCGATGCCGCTCCTTGTTCTGTGACGTGCACGTGCGACAGCTTGACGCCATCGATCTCTTGGTCGCGGATGATGACCCCCTCAATCGAGGAGGCGCCTTCCTTTTTTTGTTGCAAACGCTCCTCGACCGCAATTTCATGCGCCTCGATCGCCAAGTCGGTGCGCACCGAATACATGCGCAAATCGAGCGGCTGTTTCATGTCGTTCCTCCTTGTGCCGTTTTCTTTTATTGTCGCCGCAATGAAGCGCCGTCATTCATATTTCGTAAAGGATTTTTGCTTGAACACTCTTGCATAATCAAAACACGTTTGATAGAATAACACTTGTTCTTGTTCAGAGCAAAAATCGGAACGATAACGGAGGTGAACGGACGTGGCGAACATTAAATCGGCGATCAAACGCGCGAAAACGAGCGAAAAACGTCGGGCCCACAACGCCTCGATGAAATCGGCCATGCGCACGGCTATCAAAAAATTTGAAGCGCTCGTTGAATTGAAAGACGTGGAAAAAGCGAAAGAAGCGTTCATTGTCGCGTCGAAAAAATTAGACAAAGCCGCGAGCAAAGGCCTTATCCATAAAAATGCCGCCAGCCGGCAAAAATCGCGCTTAGCGAAAAAATTGAACAGCATTCAAGCTTCCTAATGAAAAACGACCTGGCGCCAGGTCGTTTTTTTGTTCCCTCTTTTTTCTTTGTGGCGCCGCCATGCAGGCGAAGCAGACGGCAAAAAAGCCAACGGCGCATGCTTTTTATCGCTGGCTTTTCCGCCCCGGGCGAGCGCCCCAACGCATCAACAACAGCTCAACGGCCAACCGGCGGTCCATGGCTCCGCTTTTTACGTCATAATCAGCGGCGGCCAGCTCGGTGATCGCTTCCGTCAGCTCCGCATCGGAAAAGCGGGCGGCTTGGGCAAGGGCGAGCTTGACGCGGAACGGATGCACGTTGAGGGCCGAAGCGATTTGCGTCTGCCCATAACCTGTTTGGGCGAGCCATTTCACTTGCGCCAACAGGCGGAAATGGCTTGCAAGCAACGCCAAAATTTTGATCGGCTCCTCATTATGTTCAAGCAAATCGTAAAACGTCTGCAATGCTCCCGGGATATCGCGCCTCGCCACTTGTTCGACAAGCGCAAAGACGTTTTCTTCCGGCGTGCGAGCGACAAGCTGCTCGACGGCCGCCTCATCCACCACTCCGCCCGGTCCGGCAAACAAAGCGAGCTTGTCGATTTCGTTCGCCAGCGCGGACAACCGCGTTCCGGCCCGCTGCAAAAGCAGCTCAATGGCTTCCTCGGCCACCGATGCTCCTTGGCTTTCCAACCGGCGGCGCACCCAAGCGCGCAGCTCCGCTTCCTGAAGCGGGGCGGCGGCCACAACTTCGCACTGCTCCTTGGCGAGCTTGGTAATTCTTTTCCGCTCATCGAGCTTGTCATACGGCGCCAAAAAGACGACGATCGAGAACGGCGCCGGCGCCCTGAAATAGTTCTCCAGCTTAGCCAAATCGTGCTCGATCTCTTTGTCCTTTTCCGCCGTAAAAAAATATGGATTCTTCACCAAAATGACGCGCCGCTCGCCGAAAAACGGCACCGTCTCCGCCTCCTCAAGCGCCGCCTCGACCGGCGTTTCCTCGCAGTCGTACACGGCCAGATTCCACTCGCGCTCCTCCTCGCTAAGAGCCGCCTTGACGAGACGGTCATACGTTTCCGTTAATAAAAACGGCTCGCTGCCATATAATAAATAAAGCGGAGAAAACCGCCGTTTTTCCATGTTTCCCCATACACGTTCCAACATGTTCCCTTCTCCATTTCCAAGCGAAAGTCTCTTCTAGAAAGATACACCGTTTTTCGTCATTTTACAAGGGAACCGGCCGTCGAGAAAACCGGTTCCCCTTTATATAAACGCCAGCCGACAAGTCCTAGGACCTTATTGGCCAGCGGGTTATTTTTATGTTTTCCCAGCCGTTTGAAAGTATTTGTGTCAACTGTTGTCAAGGAAGGAAAACAAGCGGGCGGCGGTAGATTTTTCACACGTTTTCGTCTATACTAAAAATGATTGAACGAGGAGGGGGAAAACGATGAACGTATTTGAAAAGGAAGTGCAAAGCCAACGAAATGACGCCGTCGATTCCGCCGTCGGATTCATCGTGTCGTTCGGCTTTTTCGCTACCATGTTCATCATCGCCACGTTGATCGAATTTTTCGGTCGATAAGGATTGCTTACATAAGCAATCCTTATTTTTTGTTTTGGCTGAAACGTTCCGCTTTTTTGTGCACTACATCTTATGGTTTCATCACCTGAAAGGTTCCACCGTTTTCGCCATACACATAGCGAATGGCTCCGTTTTCATCCGTCCGCCAAACGATCGTCCGCTGTTGCCTAAGCAGCATAAGCACCTCGGAGGACGGATGCCCGTAGCGATTGTAGCGCCCGACGGAAATGATGGCCGCTCGCGGCTTGATTGTCCGCAAAAACGGCTCTGTTGTCGACGTTTTGCTGCCGTGGTGGGCGACTTTCAATACATCGGCACGCAGCGTCGGATAAGCATCGATGAGCGCCTGTTCTGCCTCTTCTTCGATGTCCCCAGCAAACAGCCATATCAAGCCGCCGAGACGGGCGAGCAACACAAGCGAGCCGTTGTTGTCCTCGTTGTTGCCTTTTTCTGGGTGGAGCACAATGAACTGCACGCCTCCCTCTGTCCATCTTTCTCCCCGCACAGCGGTGCGGACCGGCCCGGAAAACGGGCGCGCCATCTTTTGGACGCGCGGCAGCGCCCCCGGGCTTGTGACCATTTCCTTCACCTTGACCGCTTCGAACACCTCAGGAGCGGACCCGATATGGTCGGCATCATCGTGCGTCAATATGAGCTTATCGATCGTTCGCACCCCTTGCGCTTTTAAAAACGGGACGACGACATCGCGGCCGACGGAAAACGGGTGAGCCCGCCTGCGCCACGATTCCTTTCCCCATTCTGCCGCCCCGCCCGTGTCAATGAGATAAACTGCTTTTCGATAAGGAAGCTCAATATAAATACAGTCCCCCTGCCCAACATCCAATACCGTCACTTCCCCGTGCGGATCCACGTATGGGGCGGTCAGCTGAAGCGCCGTCGCCGCCGCCACCGCTGTCAATCCGCGGATCAGGCGGCCGCGTTCCCAATCCAAAAACGCCGCCGTGATGGCCGTCAGATAGCCAGCTAAGCACCACGGCCCCGGACGGCCGAGCACAAGCATAAACGGGTGATCGGCCGCGAAAAAATAGACAACCGCGTCTGTCAGCTCAATGAGACGGCTAAACAGCCAAATGAACGGAGAAAAGGGAAAAACTGCAGATAGAAACGCGAGTGGCAAAATGACAAATGAATACCAAGGGACGAAGAAGACATTCAGCCCTATGCTCCAAACAGAAATTTCATAAAAATGGTAAAGCAAAATCGGCAGTGCGGCAAGCTGAGCGGCGAGCGCGGTCTGAAGCAAGTTTTGGAGCATCGAACGAGCAGAGGCGAGCACCGACACATGGGCAAGAAGAGCAAATGTGACAAGAAACGACAGCTGAAAACCGACATCCCAAACCATATAGGGATCAAAGACGAGCAAGGCAAGCGTTGTCCAACTCAACGCATCCAGCGGATGGATCCTTCCTTTTTTCCACTGAACGGCCAACACCATCATCCCAGTCGCACAAGCGCGCAGCACCGACGGCGAAGCGCCAGCGAGAACGGCGTACACAGGCAAAAACGCCAACAGCCCTGCCAGCACGGCTTCCCTCGTCACGAAGCGAATCGCACCGGCAAAACCAGCGCCAATCAGCAGCGTGACATGCCCTCCTGAAATGGCTAGCAGATGGATGAGACCGAGCTGCTGATACCCTTCAAGGACCGACTCATCAAGGGTGCGCTGCTCCCCATAAATCAGTGCAGCGGCGATGCCAGCCGCTTCCGGCGGAAACCGGGCTTCAATGCGGCGGACGCCAGCCTCGCGAATGGCTTCAAGACGTTCGATGATAGTGGGACGGACGCGCATGCAAGCAGAGAGATCGATCGCCTCAGGGAGAAAGAGCCAATGAATGCGGTGGCGGCGCAAATAAAGGCGGTAATCAAACGCATACGGATTACCAGCTGGCATCGGGCGCTCAAGCGTTCCGGTGACGCGGCATACCGTTCCAGGCACCAGGTGCGCTTGCAGCGTCTCTTTTTCCGCAGCCGTCCGAATGATGTAACGGAGCTGCACCCGCTCCTTGCCAGCTTGCACCGCCGCCTGCAATCGATCACCGTCAATTGCCGGCGCGGCGGAAAAACGAACGGAAAGCGAATGACGGCCGCCGGAAAGGGAAGTGTTGTTATGATAGTCAACGATGAGAAAATAGGCAAAAAAGGAGAGAGCGGCAACGAGAGAAGGAAGGAAACAGTGCGGCCGGCGGATGAAAAGAAGAAGGAGATACACAACGAGGAGAAGACAGGCGGTTGGGGACGGCGAGGCCGCCGCGACGGCCAAAAGCGCCGCCGCAGCGGGATAGACGGCTTGTCCTTTCATGATTCCCCGCCGCCGGAAAGCAAGGCGAACACATCCATTTTCAGCGGCACTTGCACGAGACGGACGCCAGCTTGAGCAAACAGCTCCAAGGCGTACGGGTGGTTTTTGTAGTCTTGGGCGTAATAGACCGCGCGGATGCCGCTTTGAATGATCGCCTTGCAGCAATGCAAGCACGGAAAATGAGTGACATACATCTCCGCCCCCTCGGTCGGGACGCCGAACTTGGCGCATTGCAAAATCGCGTTCATTTCGGCGTGAATCGTCCGCACACAATGACCGTCAATGACGTAGCACCCCTCATCAATGCAATGGGCGCCGCCGGCGATCGACCCGTTGTACCCGCCGGCGATGATGCGCTTATCGCGCACGATCGTCGCTCCGACGGCGAGCCTCGTGCACGTGCTGCGCAGCGCAAGCAAATGGCTTTGCGCCATAAAGTATTGATCCCATGTGATGCGTTCCATTTTCCATCCCTCCGCTCGTGTCCATGCTTTTAGTCTACCCACTGCCTCTTGCCCCCGTCAACGCCGAAAAACGTCCACAGCAGCCTTGATCCGCCATAAATGAAGAAGCATTGCCCTCCCCCGCCTCGCTTACGGAACAAGCAAATACGGCTTCAATTTCTCCAGCGTTTTTTCACCAATTCCAGTCACATTCAACAAATCCTCCACCCGCCGAAACGGCCCGTGTTCTTCACGATAGGCGATGATCGCGTTTGCCTTCGCCGGTCCGATGCCGGGAAGCTGCATCAACTCCTCTTCCGTCGCCGTATTGATGGCCACTTGCATCCCGTTTCGATCCCCATCGCTTGGAGACTTGCCGACGGCATTTGACGCCGGTGCGGCCTCGCCTTTTTTCGGCACGTAAATCATCATTTCATCATGCACTTTCGCCGCCAAATTGACTTTCGTTTCATCCGCCTCATCCGCTAATCCGCCAGCTAGGGCGATGGCATCGCGAACGCGAGCGTCCGTCGCCACCTCATACACTCCGGGGTTCGCGACCGCCCCTTTCACATCCACCACAGCGGTTTTTGACGCCTCGTTCTTTTTTTCTTCCGTCCGGGTGGCATCCGTTTCAGCCGCCGCCGGCAAAACGACTTGCCCCTTTTCATCCGTCGGATGATGAAACACCCATAACCCCGCCGCCGCGGCAAACAACAAGAACATCCCGACTTTTCCATACCGTTTGCCAAGCTCCTGCACATGCTCCCACATACGATCCCATCCTTTCCATCTCAAGTCATAAACCGAGCCTTTTTCTCATACATATCAAAAAAGAGATTTCCGGTGAACCAAAACCGGGAGGGGGGACAACACATGAACATCGGCGTCATCGGCACGGGGAATATGGGCACCATCTTAATCGAAGCGTTCCTCGACTCCGGCGCCGTGAAAGCGGATCAGCTCGTCATCACGAACCGTACGCTTGCGAAAGCGTTCGCGATACAACGCGCGCATCCCGGCATGGCAGTGGTTGCCGATGCGGCTGAAGTCGTCAAACAATCCAGTCTCGTTTTTTTATGCGTCAAACCGCTCGACATCCACCCATTGTTGCAGCAGCTGGCCCCGCACTGGACAAAGGAGCATTGCCTTGTGTCGATCACAAGCCCGATCAGCGTAAAACAGCTTGAAACAGCCGTCCCTTGCCAAGTCGTGCGCGCCATTCCGAGCATCACAAACCGCGCGCTCTCCGGCAGCATACTCATCACAATCGGATCACGCTGTTCGGCCGACTGCCGGCAAACGATCGATGATCTTCTCCGGCGCATCGCCTCGCCGGTGTATATCGATGAGGCCATCACCCGCGTCGCTTCCGACATCTCCAGCTGCGGTCCGGCGTTTTTCAGCTATTTGCTGCAACGCTTCATCGACGCCGCAGCGGCCAAAACCGCCATCACGAAAGAACAGGCGACGATGCTGGCAACTGACATGATCATCGGTCTTGGGGAATTGTTGAAGCAAAACTTGTACACGCTCCCGACGCTGCAGGAAAAAGTGTGCGTCAAAGGCGGAATCACCGGGGAAGGAATCGCCGTCCTCGAACAGCGGCTCGACGGCGTCTTCGAAGAAGTGCTGGCGAAAACACATGAGAAGTTTCAAGAAGATGTGGAGAAGGTGAAGCAACAATTTTCGTGAACATGAATTCGACAGCAAGCGGCAAATTCCTGCTTGGCCTGACCAAATTTGTTTCAATCCTCACCCGGCTTAATAGCCGGGTGCAACCGACTGCTGTGCAATTGAAAAAGATGTGTGAGTTAGTTTCAATCCTCACCCGGCTTAATAGCCGGGTGCAACATTGTTCCACCTTTAATTAGACCTTTGAGACGAATGTTTCAATCCTCACCTGGCTTAATAGCCGGGTGCAACAATATCGGTCGTAGTGGATCATCGACCCGTCCAAGTTTCAATCCTCACCCGGCTTAATAGCCGGGTGCAACTTTGAACACCGCCGGCATGAATCATGAGATTGTGTTTCAATCCTCACCCGGCTTAATAGCCGGGTGCAACGTCGATGCAATCGTCTATTGCGAGACGCTGAAATTGTTTCAATCCTCACCCGGCTTAATAGCCGGGTGCAACTATAATATAGGTTCATCAAAATATTATAAAGATGAGTTTCAATCCTCACCCGGCTTAATAGCCGGGTGCAACGGCGATTGACCCGGCCAAAGGAGAAATCTATGAGGTTTCAATCCTCACCCGGCTTAATAGCCGGGTGCAACGCATATGGCTAATGCTCGTCGGGCCTATCTAAGCTTGTTTCAATCCTCACCCGGCTTAATAGCCGGGTGCAACTGGCCATTCCTGCGCTGGTTTGGATACCGTAAATCGTTTCAATCCTCACCCGGCTTAATAGCCGGGTGCAACACCGACGGCTGAATACCAAGACAAGTACCACATCCCGTTTCAATCCTCACCCGGCTTAATAGCCGGGTGCAACGAGCGATGACAGGCAATCCAAGAGCCGATTTGACTGTTTCAATCCTCACCCGGCTTAATAGCCGGGTGCAACGGAAGTGGGGGATTCCCACGTTTCCCCTTCGGTGTTTCAATCCTCACCCGGCTTAATAGCCGGGTGCAACTCGATACACTTCCACATCAAACTCATCATCTTGTGTTTCAATCCTCACCCGGCTTAATAGCCGGGTGCAACCGCCCGCGTTTAGATATCTTGTGTTGAGCGCATTTCAAGATATAAAAACGCGAACTTACGCATTCTGTTTGGGGCAAAGTCATAATGATCACAGATCCATTTTCCCTCTTCGGCTTTATAACCAGCTTTTCCGCCCATCGCGATCCCCCTTCTTTTTCAGCATCGCTTTATGTTCGCGCATCATTCTCTTCTTGCCGCACATATCATCGGCATTTTGTCATCTTTGTCATTACAAAATGATGGGATCATTATAATCAACGTAATAATCTTTTCCATAGACACGAACCGCCTTTGACCGGCTGCCGTACAATGTATATATCCGCAAACTATCTTTTTCCAAGTCAATGACGCGCAACAATTGATGCTCCATTTCTTCTAGCTGCGCTTGACTAACGCTGCATTCGAACACTGATTTTTGCACCCGCTGACCAAAATTTTGGCAAATGGTCGCCACTTTTCGCAACCGTTTTTGACCGCTTGGTTCTAATGTTTCTACATCATATGTCACTAAAATATCCAATCATGATCACCTCATGATAAATGGAGTGTACTCCTCAATATCTCCCCGTAAATGTCGAGCTAATAATCGAGCATGTACGTGAGGCAACAACCCTAGTGGAACTTTTTGATTGATAATCGGGTGCTGGATTTCTTCTTGTTTCCGTTTTTGATAAGCAGCCAAAAAGGTTTTTCTCCCCTTTTCATTCAAAAATACAGCTCCGCCTGGGCGCATGTCAAAATGGCTTTTATCCAGTTGCCTCCGGTTGATTAATGTCAGAACAAATCGATCAGCCAAGTAAGGCCGAAATTCTTCAACAAGATCCAAACCTAATGATGGCTTCCCAGGCCGCAACGCATGCAAATAACCGATTTGCGGATCAAGCCCCACTCCCTCCAATGCCGAGATACAGTCTTGTGTTAAAATGCTGTAAGCAAATGATAAACAAGCATTGACCGGATCGCGGGGAGGCCTCCGAGACCGTACGGTAAAGGCAAAAAATCCGTCCTCATCTGACCGTATGAGCGATGCGAACGCTTCAAAGTAGACGGATGAGGCGTATCCCTCGACTCCCCGCAGTTCATCCAATGTCGATTGCTTTCCAATATTGCGTAAACTTTGGTCTAGTTGCTTTACAGATTGCTCCAACCTCGCTCGCTGCTCTGGATAATCACGCATCGCCCGTTGCAGCACGCTTTTGCTGTTGCGAATTTTACCGGATACAAAACGCGAAGCAATATGGAGCATCTTTTTCTCATTTTCCAATAGTTGATGTTGTGCTCTTCGAAGCAATACATTTCCATTTGTTCTTCCAGTGGCTCGGGCCAAAAAACGGCCATATGCATCATACCAAATGACAGAAATGCCTTGGTTGACACATTTGCCAAGCAAATACGGGCTGATCGAAACATGTCCAAACATGACAATGGCGCCAATATGGTGGATAGGGACTTGCAATGTCTTTGCCCCTTCCACCTCAACGACAATGGTTTCATGATCAAGCCGTATATACGACTGTTGCGTTTGAACGTATAACGTATTCAACAATACTTTAATCATGATCGTTCTCCTCGCTTATCCAAGCGGCTACGTTCGCAGGAACCTGTGGCATGCAAACGTCCTGCAACGAGCAATCACGGCATCGTGCATCATTGACGGGCGGCGGCAATCGGTCTTTTCCCAACATTTCTCTTACATTTTGTATCGTTTCTTCCACAAGTCGCCGCAAAGGCTTGGTCACGTCCACTTCCAACCGTCTTCTTGACTGATAATAGTATAAGGCCCCCTTTGCCACCGGTCGATCGAACATTTCTTCTAGGCAGAGAGCTTGAGCCGCCAACTGCACCATATCCGCCTCTTTCGTTTTTCGTTTTCCGGCTTTGTATTCCACTGGATATGGCGTTCCATCAGGAAGAAATTCTACACAATCTGCTTTTCCTATAATCCCCAAACGTTCCGACCAGATTGGCAAAGCACGCTCTACTCTTCTGTCTCCCAACTGTTCTCCTTCGGGTCTGTCTACCCGTTCATGCACCCGATTCCCTCTCAGTGTAAAAACATTCTCCTCAAAAGTCTGTTCGAGATGAATCAATGCACATTGACGCGGGCAGTACACATAATGTTGCAAAGCCGATAACATAATCCACTCATCTTCACTCCACTGCATAAAACCAACCCTTTCGCCAACGTTTTATACGAGGCGCGTCACGGTGACTCCAGAAAACCCTTCAAGAAAAACGTCTTTTTGCCCCTCATCTGCCGGTCCGAGCAAAACATAGTCATGGAATGACCTTGGCGCTTCCTGTTGGCGGCGCTCGACTTTCACCAAGTCAAACAGTTTATGAGCTGGGGCTGATCCTTTCGCATTTTCATGGCTAAAAATATACAGTGCTCTGACATTCATTTCTCCTCTAGCCGCAGAATGGTCAAATGCAAATAAATGAACGAGCGCATCCCAAAAATCAGCTAAATCTTCCGCCGTAACCCCTGTTTTTTCTCCTAAAAATGGATTGTAGAATCCATGCAATCGATACAACCCGTATGGAATTAACGGTTTTCTTCCCATTTCCGTTTGTTTTCTGCGGCGATCCGATTCTTTGGTGATCGCGGAGCGTGTGATGGTCAAATCCCATGGAAATACCGGATCAATTGAGCGAGAAAATGTCAGCTGCATCGGCCCGCGCACTTGACCAGCATTCAACCCTGTTGACATCACAGCCCCGAACATGCGGACATCATAGTACTTTTGGCATAAAGCCTTTTGCGCATTTTGGCGTGTTTGGTCATCAATTTTCATATTATTTGCCGCCTGTGCCAAACGTTTCGCCATATTTCGCAATGACTTTTCCAGCTGTTTTTTAAGACCGGCTTCTTCTAATCCTTCCGTTAATTTTTCCCGAATATCCTTATCCTTGACGTCCTCGCCAGTATAGATCACCCGATTGTCTTCGAGCACCAATCCTTGTTCCTCAAGCTGTGAAAGCCAATTCATCAATTCCCCATTTTCTTTTTCTTCTTCATTCAGCTCAATCGTCGCCAGTTTCACTCCGACGTCTTGATATGCTTGAAAAATGATGGTGTTTAAAGCTGTTTGGCTTTGAATAAAAATCGGTTTGCCTAATACCATCGCGACGTAATCGCGAATTTTCCGCTTGATAGCGACGTCGGTCACAATGCCGTGCATCGTTTCCGGATCGACACGCGGCATGTTGCCCGCATCTGGATCCCCATTTGGATTCCCATCTTTGACATCAAAAAGCAACACAAATTCGTGACGTTTTGTCGGATCAATATAGCGCTCCATCACTGGCTTTCCCCCGTTTCTTTTGTTTGATTGGCTTGATGGCGACTGCGGAATTCAGCACGTTGATGATAAAAACCGAGCGCGAACTCTGCTTGTTCTCTCAAATTGAAAATCGTTGGAAAACCGCCAGCTTCATCCAACTGTTTCATCACTTCTTCGAGCAAACGGCCAAGCTCAACAGACACTTTCGGCAGATGAGCGGTTGTCGAAAGCCTCAGCAATGAACCGAATGTCGATGCTGGAGCTGTAGAAGCCGCGCCATAAAATCGATCAACGATTGTGCTTCCAATTCGGTATCCTGAAGCGCGCCGTTGAATTTCTTCCAATACGGCCAATAATCGTCCACAAATATAAGCCGGCTGCAAGCAATGGTTGTTTAACGATTGCATTGTATTTGCTTCCTCCTTTCCATATGTGAGAACGAGTTTTATCAAACTGGCTGATGAATGATATCTCCACGTTTCCTTCGGATCACTCAATACTTTCAAAGAGCGGAAACGTTGAAGCGCTAACGGCAGCAATTCAGCGGGCGGCAAAGCCCCTTGATAAATCATGCGCAAACATTGCCGCACCAACCCTGGAGACATGTCGACAGCGCGAATCAAGACTCCCAACGGCAATAAATAGCCTTTTTCCCCAGTCGGTTGAACGATGCGCACAGCGGCCACATACCTCTCCAAATGCATCAGCAATTGAGAAATCGATGTGTGAATCCATTCGCGAACGACTAATCTCGCTTTATTGGCCGAAAGGACAGCCATATGAAAAAACGTCTTGTCTAAATGCAATGCCTGCTCGCGCCCTGTTTTTGGGAGGGCAAGCAATTCCTCGAGCTGCTTTAGCTCAGGGGGAGGTGTTAAGTTGTTTGTCCCGTCTTCAAAGGATCCTGATTCAAGTATAGAAGCGAGCACACTCTCGTCGATTTGAATTTCTCCTCGTTCCCCTTCATTCATGGAATCATTGATCCAATATACAGCCATTTGAGCTTGCAAATCGTCTCTCTTTTTTTTGTCTCTATATAACTCTGCATGATGTTTATCTTCCCGTAACAAGTAATTAAAAACGTCTACAGTCAACGTTGCGCACTGAAAACATATAGGCGCATTATTCGTCTGGTCTTTCCCCATCGATTTAAAGGCTTTTTCCTTAAAGCTTGTCAGTATGCACCGTTGGCCAAATAATGAAATCACACTTGGAAAAATGCGCACATAAGGAGCGTAGTTTCTGCAAATCGCACAATTGTTTTTATCGTTAGACGCCAGCTCTTGTTCTAAATGTTGAACCCAAAACTGCTGGATTTTCGGATGCTCGCAAATCAGCGATTCTTCATTTACTTGAAATGTAACAATATCTCTTGGCCTGATCGATGAAAAAAACTGCTCTTTCAAAGAGCTTTGAAGAAAGTCAAGAACTCTTTTTAACTCTGCCATATTTGTATGATCATAGGCCTCTTCTATGAGTCTCACATATTCCTGATGCGCAAGCTGTGCTTCACGAATCTTTTTTGGTTCGTTATTTTCTGGAACTCCCAACACATATCGCGCATCGTCCACTAATAAATATGGTTTCACATTATTCTCGGACAATTGTCCCGATCTCTGTCGAATAGGAGCTTCAATCATGCGATACTCCCCTTTTTCAAATGGGCCTTTTAAATAAGGGGTCGCTCCGCTTAAATCGATAATCCAATTAATCAGTTTTTTTTCATAGCAAAGAGGAGGCATTTTCTTTTTCCTCTGCAACTGATCCGCCAACTCAATCAACTCGTAAAGCATCTTGGCCCTCCAATACATATAACTGTTGATATCTTTCTTTCGGAATATGCATCCAGCCGTTTTCTACTTTTGCCTCAAAAAAGATGGGCTTTGCGAATCCAGCCACCGCTCGCGTTCCTGTTTCATCATGACGGAGAAACTCCATTTCTTTTCTGGATTTGTCTTCGATAAAAGCGAGATCGAACAACATTGTGCCGATATCCATATCAATAGGCTGCACGACATCCTTTTCGTTTATAGGTGAAAAATTGGCAGCAAATTCCCTTGTTCCTAAATATGGCGTATGATAATACTGCCCCCTTTCAATCCTGCGGTTAAACTGGTCACGATATTTGGCGACTGGATCCACTGCTCGTCCTGTTAAAACGATATCCGCAACAACCCAATAAGCAACGTTTTTTAAAATCAAGCTTGTTCGTTGAGCACGATCGTTTTCAATCAAAATTGGTTTTTTACCTTGTTTGTTTTTAAGTTCGTTACGCAAAATCGCCTGCTGACCCCCTAAACTCAAAATCCCGATTTGGCGAATTTCATAACGAAATTCCGGTTTCCAAAAAATCGCTTCCAATATCCCCCGCGCTGCGCTCGGCGTCATCACCGGATAACTGATGCGCTCGACTTTAAATTCCGGTCTTGTAAAACAGGCATATTCTCCCCACACTTTCACCTGCACTTTCGCTTGACGTTGCATTTCATGTCTCCTTTCCATCGCCATTTCTATCCAATCAAACTGAGTGGATCGTAAACTTCTTCTTTAATTCCGATCCGTTCATCATAGTCACCAAGCCATTCATAGACATTGTCCGCCACTTCCCGCAGCCATCCGTCCTTTTCTTTCTTTTCCGCCTCAAAACGATACAACTGAACCATATATGGCTGCAAACGGCGAAACGAATAGCGGGACGGAGAAGATTCCCACATTCGCAAGTATTCCGACGCCTCCTCATATGGAACGATGACGGAAACCGTATCCTGATCAATAAGGCGATACTTTTCGGCAACTAATGGATAATCAAGCATTTCCCGATCTTTTTGGATGTTTTTCGAATCCACATCCACCGAGGCGAATAAACGACGGAAATATTCCCGAAATATATTGGGATCGTGCAAATCATCAGGATGGCGTTGTGCCAATAAGAACCGTGCTGTTTCCGTCGCTGTTCGATACGATCCTCTTGGGCTTGGCATGTCTTCTGTTTCAAAAATAATCACGTTTCCTTTATCCATTTTTCCTTCGCGATTGCAGCGTCCTGCCGCTTGGACAATCCGGTCGAGGGGCCCCATTTGCCGCATGACAATCGGAAAATCTAAATCAACCCCTGCTTCCACCACTTGTGTACTGATGAGGCGGACAGGTTGATTTTTCTTTAGACGTTCACGAACTTCCTCTAAAATTCGGCGACGATGCGCGCTGCAAAGAAGGGTGGAAAGATGGAATACCCCATCATCTTCTTGAAGGAGCTCGACGCACTCTTTCGCCTCTTTTCTCGTGTTAAAGACAACCAATAATTGCTTTTGTTCTCGAATGAAACGGACAAGTTGTGGCAATGAAACGGGTGATTTCCATATTTCATAGTCCACCCGCTGCATTTGTTGAAAATGACGATTCACGGTCGGCAACGGCAACATTTCTTTGACCTCTATTTCGGAAAATACATCCAAAAATCGGCTTTCCTCAAAAAACGGCTGAGTGGCGCTCGATAAGACAACGGTTGTCTGACAATGACGCACCAACATGGCCAATGCATCTAATGTCGGCTTTAGCAGTTCTGTCGGGAGCGTTTGAACCTCATCGAGAATTACGACGCTGCGCGACAAGTTATGCAGTTTGCGCACCTTGCTTGGACGATTGCTGAACAGGCTGTCAAACAGCTGCACGGTTGTCGTGACAATGAGGGGAGCATCCCAATTTTCCGCAGCGAGGCGTTGTTGGATGAGCCTTTCATCCGCTTCTTCCTTCTCATCATCCACCTCAATTTGGCTGTGGTGCTCCAACACCGCATCGTTCCCGAAAATGCCGCGGTATACATCCGCCGTCTGCTCAATAATGCTTGTATACGGAATGGCGACAATAACGCGGTCAAGTCCATGTTCCACAGCATGTTTCAATGCAAAAGCTAAACTGCTTCTCGTCTTCCCCCCTCCGGTCGGCACGGTCAACCGATATACTCCCTGCGGTCTGGAGGCGGAGCGGACGCATTCCTCATACACTTCCCTTCTCATCCGATTCACCGCTGTATCATCCGTGCGGCTTGTTAATTGTTCCTGATCGGCGGTAAATTGATTCCATAAATCCGTTATCGAAGCCACAGGCGTTCGGAGCGGAGAAAGCTCCGGCTGGAAGTGGCGCTCTGTATCTAAATAATCAGCGTCAACAAGCGCAGAAAAGATCAGGCGAATCCACATCTCCCTATCGGTTTCAGAAAGCGAAGAAATATTTTCCACACTTTGCATGCATGGAAATACGAATTTCTTTAGGAACGATTCGGCTTGCTTCAAGACTTCCCGAAAGTGCAAATGTTGTTCTTTTAAGCTCTGTCCAAGGGTAGATGATAAATAGTGAGACGAATGCAAACCCACATGATGGCCGGCGATCGGCAACGAAAACCATTGCCAGGCATGTCGATTTCCTGTTTTTTTCCAATACACTTGGTACATCAACGCCGCTCCCCAAATCGCATGAGGGACGCTTTGGCCCATTTCTCCATCTGCTTGCTTTTTCAAATACTGTTGAAAAAGAGGATGGAATTTTCCTAAGTCATGCAAAAGGCCGCATAAATAAGCCACTCTTCCCCCTTGAAAAGGAGCGGCGAATGATTGAGCCATTTCCGCTACGCTTACCAAATGTTCGTCCAACCGATGCCATTCCTGTCCATTTGCCCGTGGCGTATGAGCATACACATCATTCATGTTTCATTCGACTCCATCAGACATTTTCTCTTAGGACATTTGCCTTATATTTATTTATTTCAACCAATATCTTCATAATCCTTCTATATAAATTGAAATAAAGGTTTTCTCCCGTTCCACGGCGAATAAATAAAAGAGAAAATAGGGGAACGGAGAGAAAATATGATGCCAAATCACAAAGACGAGATCGAAAAGTTGTCCACTGCCATGAAAGAAGCAAAAAGTAAACGAGCATATGAACGCTACCAAGCGATTTATCTTCATTTGCAGGGATATACCAAAGGAGAAATCGCAACGATTATTGGTCGATCCAAGAAAACTATTTATAACTATATAGGTTGTAATAAAGAATTTCCGACCTCCATGTCCCGTCTTTACTTTATCACCTAACAAGCTGGCACGGTGACAAGAAGAGCGAACAATGCCATGTAAAACAAAATTGCCACTTATATATATTCATGCCTACGCCCAGCGCGGTCTTGATGGACTGGAGATGAAATACTCACCTGGCGCCCCACGTCGATTGACCCCTGAGCAGGAAAAAGAGCTGGCTTTGATCATTGAACATCAGCTCCCCG
>NZ_SDLD01000280.1:0-257 GCF_013096875.1 Geobacillus sp. DSP4a
CACTGTTTTGTTCTTCACAACCTTAAACAGTAGAGGGTATTTTAGGAGCTGGCAAGCCTTTTTTTTATGCCATGAAGCTCTGCACTTTTTTGTTGCAGAACTCTGTACTTTCATTTTGCACTAAACAGCTACGAAAACTATAAGCTGTTAAACAGCAACATGGCACAGCAAATTTTAAAAAAGGTCAATGAAGCCTTTAAATCTTTCTTTGGTTTGATCAGTCTTGCCAAACAAGGAAAATATGACCACAAGGCTAT
>NZ_SDLD01000281.1:0-256 GCF_013096875.1 Geobacillus sp. DSP4a
GACGGCAGATCATTCATCATTGATGGGCGGAGATTAAAAAGTATAAATCAATGGTTTAACAAAGAAAATGCCAGACTTCAAAGCATGAAAGATAAGCAAAAAATCAAAGGCACCACTCGTAAACAGGCGTTGCTTGCTATGAATCGCAATAATAAAGTGAATGATTATATCAACAAGACTTGCCGTTACATCATTAACTACTGTATTGAAAATCAAATTGGCAAACTTGTCATTGGCTATGCGGAAACATGGCAAC
>NZ_SDLD01000282.1:0-255 GCF_013096875.1 Geobacillus sp. DSP4a
GCGGATTGTTCCGGATTTTGCACATTCTTTCGGAACGTTTGCACGCTCTTTCAGATGAAGATTTCCAGCGCGCCTGATGGACCGATGGAAAAGAAAAAGCACAAAAGAGGCCGATTCGGCCCCTTTCATGCTAATACCCCATTTCCTCTGCGGCCATGCGCACCACTTCTTCGTCAATGGCGTCCTTTTTCAGCTGATACCCGTATAACAGGCACGTCGTGGCCAACGTGTTGATCACCCGAGGCCATCCCCGCG
>NZ_SDLD01000283.1:0-255 GCF_013096875.1 Geobacillus sp. DSP4a
GCTTGTACGGGATCAATTGGATATGATGTAAATAAACAACGAGCGCCGTGAGCCGTGGACCGTATTGCACATGATTCGTGACATGGGATGGGAATTCGGCTTGTTGCACGCATCGACAATGCGGACATGATTTCACTTCACGTTCATGTTGTGTCACCTCGATCGCCACAGGAGGGACATCAAACACTTGACGGATATCGACTTTGAACGGTTTGACTTCACGCAAAGAAGCTCCACATCCTTGACACGTATGCA
>NZ_SDLD01000284.1:0-255 GCF_013096875.1 Geobacillus sp. DSP4a
ATCAAGACAAATGGGTTGGTCGAATCCATCTCAAAGTTGAACAAGATCGCGATGTCCTGTAAAAATGCATCCTTCGCTAAATGCATCTCGTCCAAAATGAACACCGGCGTGATCCGCCGTTCATGATGCAATCGCTCGATCGCCTGCTGGATTTGGCGGAAGAGATCTACCTTGCGGTACTTCGGTTCCTCTCCTAATCCCAAGGCCAGTCCACGGTAAAAATCCATCACGCCTCCGGTGGATAACGGAAAGTAG
>NZ_SDLD01000285.1:0-255 GCF_013096875.1 Geobacillus sp. DSP4a
GGACATCTCCGGATCAACGCTTGCTTACAGCTCCCCGGAGCGTTTCGGCGTTTGCCCCGTCCTTCATCGGCTCCTAGTGCCAAGGCATCCACCGTGCGCCCTTTCTAGCTTAACCTACAGCGCTCTCGGCTTCTTCCTTATTGTCTAGCGTCGGCTCGCCGCCGCTCGGGGTCAAATAACCTTCCCCCTCGGGGTGCCAGCACCCCTGCGGGCGAAGAACATTTGCCCATCGCGGCGAAACACTCGCCTCCGCTT
>NZ_SDLD01000286.1:0-255 GCF_013096875.1 Geobacillus sp. DSP4a
TCACGAATCATGTGCAATACGGTCCACGGCTCACGGCGCTCGTTGTTTATTTACATCATATCCAATTGATCCCGTACAAGCGTTTAAGTGATACAATCGAAGCGTTATATCAACACTCGATTAGTACAGGAACCCTTGCCAATATGGTGAAACGAGGACGCGAAGCGCTGGAATCAAATATGGACATCATCGAAGACGCCTTACTTGAATCCAACATCCTGCATGTCGATGAAACGAGTTTGCGCATCAATGGGA
>NZ_SDLD01000287.1:0-255 GCF_013096875.1 Geobacillus sp. DSP4a
AATAGTATTGTCTGACATTGTACAATCCGACGTTGTACATGTTCTTGGCAATATGGCACAGTTCTCGAAGAGTCAAGTATTCTTCTTTGGTCAAACCATTTAGCTGTTGTTTGATACAAAAATACATTTTTTCACCTCCCATCTAACTATATTATACTATATTTTACTGAATCTATCCTATTTTCAGCAAAATATAGTTAAGGCGATTCATCTCCCACTTACTCCGCTTCGCTTCGTTGAAGTGGGAGTCTTCTC
>NZ_SDLD01000288.1:0-254 GCF_013096875.1 Geobacillus sp. DSP4a
TATTCTTCTTTGGTCAAACCATTTAGCTGTTGTTTGATACAAAAATACATTTTTTCACCTCCCATCTAACTATATGATACTATATTTTACTGAATCTATCCTATTTTCAGCAAAATATAGTTAAGGCCACGAGTGTTGATTATCCAAAATTATACATACGCCTTCCATAAATTTGGGCATACTCAAACAAAGCAGCGGCCATCCCGGATTTCCAATCGAGAGGAAGCTGCCCAGAGAAAAAACGGCGAACGAAC
>NZ_SDLD01000289.1:0-254 GCF_013096875.1 Geobacillus sp. DSP4a
TTCAACTGTAAATACAGCTTGTTGTACCGTCAACATGCGATTCACCTCCTTGTCTATCAATATTCACATCATAGACAAGGAAAGAAGAAAATATTCAGCTCACTTTATGATGTGGCTGAATAGTTACTATCAAACAACAGCTAAATGGTTTGACCAAAGAAGAATACTTGACTCTTCGAGAACTGTGCCATATTGCCAAGAACATGTACAACGTCGGATTGTACAATGTCAGACAATACTATTTTGAACACAAG
>NZ_SDLD01000028.1:0-49459 GCF_013096875.1 Geobacillus sp. DSP4a
TCAATACAAACCGAATCGGGAAATCTTTCATCATATCACCTACTTGATGAAGAATCGTCAACGTCGTTTTCCCTTATCGTATCAACGGTTTGCGACCATTGTAAAGATGTTTTGTCACGGATTCAGGGATTCATAAAAAAGCTGCCCCGTTTTTTTCAGGGCAGCTTTTTTATGGGCGCAGGCCGGCACGAGTCAGTCGAACAGGCGATAGACGCCGATCACTTTGCCGAGAATCGTGCAGTCGCGGACGATGATCGGCTCAAGATGGGCGTTTTCCGGCTGCAGGCGGATGTGGTCTTTTTCCTTGAAAAACCGCTTCACCGTCGCCTCGTTGTCTTCCGTCATGGCGACGACGATGTCGCCGTTGTTGGCCGATGACTGCTGGCGGACGATGACGTAGTCGCCGTCGAGAATGCCGGCTTCGATCATGCTGTCGCCCATCACTTCAAGCATAAACAGCTGCTCCTCGCCAGCGGCGAGCCGCTTCGGCAGCGGAAAGTAGCCTTCGATGTTTTCCACCGCTGTAATCGGTTGACCGGCCGTCACCTTGCCGATGATCGGCACCGAGATGATCTCCTCTTTTTCTCTCTCCTTGGCCATATCGTTGTCCAAAATTTCAATGGCGCGCGGCTTTGTCGGGTCGCGGCGGATGTACCCTTTGCTTTCTAGGCGCGCGAGATGCCCGTGGACCGTCGAACTTGACGCCAGTCCAACCGCTTCCCCAATTTCCCGCACCGACGGAGGATAGCCTTTTGTTTTTACTTCCTGTTTAATAAACTCTAAAATTTGCTGTTGTCGTTTTGACAGTTTCGTCATTGTTTCACACCTCTCGCCACATCATTTGCCTTCATTATACCATGCGGAAGACGAAAAAACAAACATAAGTTCGAGTTTTTTATTGACACAAACAAATGTTCTTGACTATAATGAAGGAAAGCGAACAAACATTCTAGAAAGGGTGGGGAGAATGGGGAAAACGTTGCTGCACTATGTTTTGTTTTCATTTTTGTTTGCGCTCGTGTTGGCAGGGTTCGTTTACGCCAGCAGCCCGGTCGATAAAAAAGAATACGTGACGATCACGGTCGCTCCCGGCGATACGCTTTGGGGGCTGGCAAAACAGTACGAACAGGAACACCATATGCCGCCTGATGAGTTCATCCGCTGGGTCGTCGATGTCAACCATTTGCCGAGCCCGCGTCTTGCCGCCGGTGAACAAATTGTCATTCCTGTGTTAAAATCAAAGCAGGGCGGCTCGGTGGCCGTCAATCAGTGATGGAAAGAAGGGATTGGCCATGAGGGCGGTCATTTACTGCCGAGTCAGCACGGACAAAGCGGAACAGGAAACGTCACTCGCGAGGCAACGAGATGAGCTCGAGCAGCTGGCGGCCGAGTGTGGATTTGAAGTCGTGAAAGTGATCGCCGAGCAGGCGAGCGGTTATGAAGCCGACCGCGACGGCGTGTTGGAGCTGCTTTCGCTTTGCGAGGAAGGCGAGGTCGATGTGCTGCTCATTCAAGATGAAACGCGGCTTGGGCGCGGCCATGCGCGCATGGCGGTGCTGCATTGCTTGAAAAAGCAAGGGGTGAAAATATACAGCGCCAGCCACCGCGGGGAGATGCCGCTGTCGGAGGCCGATGAGATGGTGTTATCCATCATCGCGATTGTCGAGGAGTACCAAAGAAAAATACATAACGCCAAAATTAAGCGTGGCATGCAGCGAGCCATCGCCAGCGGCTACCGACCGGAGCGGAACCTAAGGCGCCGGGGCGAAAACGCCGGGCGCGATCGAATCGATCTGCCGGTTGAGGAGATCGTCCGCTTGCGCGAGCGCGGACTGACGTTTGCCGATATCGCCGCGACGATGCGAAGCTTCGGCTACGAGGCGTCCAAGGCGACCGTCCATCGGCGTTACCAGGAATATATGGACGAGCAACAAAGGCGGCGTTGATCGTGTACTGCGCCTGGCCCTAAAGCGGCGAGCGGGCAAAGGAAACCAAGATGCCATCGTTGCCATCTTCCCGGTTGATCAGATAAGATAAAACAGAGTGAGAATATGGCAGATAGGAGAAGATGATCAATGCTTGCCAAACATAAATTAGCCCGCATCAATGAACTGGCGAAAAAAGCGAAAACGGCCGGCTTGTCGGCCGAGGAGACGCTGGAACAGGCGAAGCTGCGCCGGGAATACATTCAAGCGTTCCGCAAGGCGATGACCGATATGCTTCATACGGTGACGGTCATCGACCCAAACGGCCACGACGTGACGCCGCAAAAATTGAAGGAAAGTCAGCGGCGGCGCCTCCATTAAACGGTCGGAAGAGGGGCCCGGAAAATAACGTTGTACAAGCCGTTCGATTTTCTATATGATAGTAGATGACACCATGTTGATGAAAGGGAGGAAAACAATGGCGCATTCGATCGAAGAATTAGCGATTACCACCATTCGAACGCTGTCGATTGACGCGATCGAAAAAGCGAAATCCGGGCACCCGGGCATGCCGATGGGCGCGGCGCCGATGGCGTACACGCTTTGGACGAAATTTATGAATCATAACCCGGCGAATCCAAACTGGTTCAACCGCGACCGGTTTGTCTTGTCAGCCGGGCACGGGTCGATGTTATTGTACAGCTTGCTTCATTTAAGCGGCTACGACGTATCGATGGATGATTTGAAACAATTCCGTCAATGGGGAAGCAAAACGCCGGGCCATCCGGAATACGGCCATACGCCAGGGGTGGAGGCAACGACCGGCCCGCTCGGCCAAGGGATTGCGATGGCGGTCGGCATGGCCATGGCGGAACGGCATTTGGCTGCTACATACAACCGCGACGGGTTTGAGATTATCAATCATTATACGTACGCCATTTGCGGCGATGGCGATTTGATGGAAGGAGTGGCGAGCGAAGCGGCGTCACTCGCCGGCCACTTGAAGCTCGGCCGTCTGATCGTCCTGTATGACTCGAACGACATTTCGCTGGACGGGGAGCTCAACCTGTCGTTCTCGGAAAACGTCGCCCAACGTTTCCAAGCGTACGGCTGGCAATATTTGCGCGTTGAGGACGGCAACAATATTGAAGAAATCGCCAAAGCGCTCGAGGAGGCGCGGGCGGACCTCAGCCGGCCGACGCTCATTGAAGTAAAAACGACGATTGGCTACGGCGCGCCAAATAAAGCGGGCACGTCCGGCGTCCACGGCGCTCCGCTCGGCGCCCAAGAGGCGAAGCTGACGAAGGAAGCGTACCGCTGGACGTTTGCTGAGGATTTTTATGTACCGGAAGAAGTATATGCCCATTTCCGAGAAACGGTGCAAGAGGCCGGTGCGAAAAAAGAAGCGGAATGGAACGAACAGTTCGCCGCGTACGAACGGGCGCATCCGGAGCTGGCCGCCGAGCTGAAGCGGGCGATTGAAGGGAAGCTTCCGGATGGCTGGGAGGCGGCGCTGCCGGTGTATGAAGCGGGCAAAAGCCTGGCGACCCGCTCATCGTCCGGGGAAGTGATCAACGCCATTGCCAAAGCGGTGCCGCAGCTGTTCGGCGGTTCGGCTGACCTAGCAAGCTCGAACAAAACGCTCATCAAAGGCGGCGGCAACTTCTTGCCGGACAGCTACGAAGGGCGCAACATTTGGTTTGGCGTGCGCGAGTTTGCCATGGGGGCGGCGCTGAACGGCATGGCGCTTCACGGCGGGTTGAAAGTGTTCGGAGGCACGTTCTTCGTGTTCTCTGACTATTTGCGTCCGGCGATCCGCTTGGCGGCGCTGATGGGCTTGCCGGTCATCTACGTCTTGACGCACGACAGCATCGCCGTCGGCGAAGACGGGCCGACGCACGAGCCGATCGAACATCTCGCTTCGCTTCGGGCGATGCCGAACTTGTCGGTCATCCGTCCGGCTGACGCAAACGAAACGGCGGCAGCATGGCGGCTGGCGCTCGAATCGACGGACAAGCCGACTGCGCTCGTCTTGACGCGTCAAGATGTGCCGACGTTGGCGGCAACAGCTGAGTTGGCGTATGAAGGCGTGAAAAAAGGTGCGTACGTCGTTTCACCGGCGAAAAACGGCGCTCCGGAGGCGCTGTTGTTGGCGACTGGCTCGGAAGTCGGTCTGGCCGTCAAAGCGCAAGAAGCGCTCGCCGCTGAGGGCATCCATGTCTCCGTCATCAGCATGCCATCGTGGGACCGCTTCGAAGCGCAGCCAAAATCGTACCGCGATGAAGTGCTTCCGCCGGCCGTGACGAAGCGGCTCGCCATTGAAATGGGCGCGTCGCTCGGTTGGGAGCGCTACGTCGGCGCCGAGGGCGACATTTTGGCCATCGACCGATTCGGTGCTTCCGCTCCGGGAGAGAAAATCATGGCCGAGTATGGCTTTACGGTTGACAACGTCGTCCGCCGCACAAAAGCGCTGCTCGGCAAGTAACCGGGAAAGCTGCCCTTGCGTTGTTGCAGGGGCAGCTTGTTTTTGTGAAAGATGGCTGCGCCTTGGTCAAGTATTTTCGGGGTTGAATCGAGGGCAAAGGCTTGTTCATGACGTGTTGGCCTGTTTGCGGCCGCATGGCCACCGCAAACAAAAATCGACAATGTTAGTGAAAAAACTTGCCGTTAATAGACATATTTTTCCCCTTTCCTTTTCTATAATAGAAAATAGATGAACAGAAATGGGGGATGGGGCATGGTCCGCTATTGGATTTATTTGTTGAATGACGATGTGGCGTCGCATTACCGCCATCGGGCAGAAAAAATTGTCGAACTGCTTCGTGAGCATCAATACGCGAAAGCGCCGCTGAAGGCGATTTGCCGCAAGCAAGTCGAATTTATCACCGAACGGCTGTCATTTTCGCGCCTGGAACTTGGCTTAAAGCAATATTTTGCCGGCCGCGTCGGCAAAAATTTGGAGCGCAATATGTTTGTTTTGCAAAACGACGCCGGCGAGGAAGCGTTGCTTGTCGTGCAAAAGCGCCGCTTGCTTCTTGTCGCTGACAGCGCGCCGCTTGCCGCGGACATCGGGCGGGCGCTCGCTCGGCTTTCGCCGACGTTTTTGGCGGTCGACGCCGATTTTGTCGATTACTACTGGCTGTCTGCGCCTCGGCAAGGAAGAAAATTTGCGTAATGAAAAGATTTTTGTCGCGAAATATTGTCTAATGACGCATCGTTTAGTACACTGTTAGGGAGACAACAAGAAGGAGGAAAATCGCTGTTATGTGGGGTACGATTCTCGTTGGCGTGCTGGCGCTCATCGCCGGGGTGGCGATCGGATTTTTCGTCGCCCGCAAAACGATGATCAATTATTTGAAGAAAAACCCGCCGATCAATGAACAAATGATTCGCATGATGATGATGCAAATGGGCATGACTCCGTCGCAGAAGAAAATCAATCAGATGATGAAAATGATGAACAATCAACTGAAATAAGCGAAACGGACACTCGATCGAGAGTGTCTTTTTATTTTGCCAAAATGTTCTTTCAAAATTTTTTTAGTTTTGTTATAATAATATGGCGATTGTTCGTCAGCCAAATGAAAGGAGGGCGGGCCTTATGCGCGTGTTTCGCGATTTGTTTTGGTTTTTCCGTCAAGAAAAGAAGGCGTATATCACCGGCATTTTCGTGCTTGTCATCGTGGCGTTTTTGGAGACAGTCCCGCCGAAAGTGATCGGCTTGTTGGTCGATCATGTGAAAAACGGCACGATGACAAAAGAAGTGCTCATCCGCTGGATCGCCGTCCTCGCCGCCGTTGCGGCGGCGCTTTACGGGCTCCGCTACGCTTGGCGCATTTTCATTTTCGGTTCGGCGGTCAAGCTTGCCCGCCAGCTGCGCAACGAGCTGTATCAGCATTTTACGAACATGTCGCCGTCGTTTTACCAGCGGAAGCGGATCGGCGATTTAATGGCCCATGCGACCAATGATTTGCAGGCGATTCAACAAACGGCGGGAAGCGGCATCTTAACGCTCGTCGACTCGGTGACGCTCGGCGGGTTTGTCCTGGCGACGATGGCGATATCGATCAGCTGGAAGCTGACGTTGATCAGCCTGCTGCCGCTGCCGGTGATGGCATGGGCGACAAGCCGGTATGGGGCGATGCTGCATCGTCGGTTTTTAACGGCGCAAGCGGCGTTTTCGTCGCTGAACGACAAGGTGCAGGAAAGCGTCAACGGCATCCGCGTCATCAAGGCGTTCGGCTATGAGGAACACGATGTCGAGGCGTTTCGCCGTCAATCGGAAGACGTCGTGGCGAAAAACGTTGCCGTCGCCAAAATTGACGCCTTGTTTGATCCGACGATCGGGCTGCTTGTTGGGCTGTCATTTTTTCTCGCTGTGGCGTTTGGCAGTCAAATGGTTTTGGCGGGCGAATTGACGATCGGCGAGCTTGTGTCGTTTACGACCTACCTTGGCCTGCTCATTTGGCCGATGCTGGCGTTCGGCTGGCTGTTCAACATCGTGGAGCGAGGGCGCGCTTCGTACGACCGGGTGCGGGCGCTGTTGGCTGAACAAGATGAAATCAACGAACGCCCGGATGCCCTTCACATCGCTCCGCAAGGCGACATTGAGTATGATGTTCGTCAATTTGCCTATCCGGGGGAGGCGAAGCCGGCGCTTCGGGGCATTCGTTTTCAGCTCAAGCGTGGGGCGACGCTTGGCGTCGTCGGCAAAACGGGGGCGGGAAAAACGACGTTGCTTCGCCTGCTGCTGCGCGAGTTTGACGGCTATGACGGCGAGATTCGCTTCGGCGGCCGCGACATCCGCGATTATACGCTTTTCGCGCTCCGTTCGGCGATCGGCTACGTGCCGCAAGACCATTTCTTGTTTTCTGCCTCCATCCGCGACAACATCGCCTTTGCCAAGCCGGAAGCCGGAGAGGACGAGGTCGTACGGGCGGCGCGGCTGGCCGACATTCATGATGACATTTTGCAGTTTCCCGACGGGTATGAGACGGTCATCGGAGAGCGCGGCGTTTCCCTATCCGGTGGGCAAAAACAGCGGCTGTCAATCGCCCGGGCGCTTCTCATTGACCCGGAAGTGCTCATTTTTGATGACGCGTTGTCGGCCGTGGATGCGAAGACCGAGGCGCGGATTTTAGCGGCGCTCAAACAGGAGCGGCGCGGAAAAACGACGATCATCGCCGCTCACCGTTTAAGCGCGGTTGAGCATGCCGATTGGATTCTCGTCCTTGACGGGGGGCGAATTGTGCAGGCCGGAACGCACGAGCAGCTGATGGCAGAAGGCGGCTGGTATCGTGACATGCACCGACGCCAGCAGCTTGAGGCGCTTGCGGAGTAACAACAGGTCTGAACGTTCGAGCTCTCGCCAAAAACGAGCGGAGCGAAAAACCTGAAAATACAAGTTGTTTGTAAGATAGGGGGAAGTGGATGAACGACCGATGGTTGACAACAAAAGAGCAGCGGCGCGTCTTATGGCGGCTGCTCGCTTATATGGGAAGATACAAAAAAGAAACTGCGCTTGCGTTTGCGCTTCTTCTGTTGGCAACGGCCGGGGAGCTTTCCGGCCCGTATTTGGTGAAAGTGTTCATTGATGACTATTTGGTGCCGGGCCGCCTCGCTTTTGGACCGGTGGCGGCGCTGGCCGCCGCCTATCTCGGCGTGCTCGTCTTGAAAACGATCATTTCCTACTTCCAGCTTGTCGAGTTTCAGCGGCTCGCTTTGTACGTCATTCAAGCGCTGCGGATGGATGTGTTTGCGAAAGTGCACCGGCTCGGGATGAGCTATTTTGACCGGACGCCGGGCGGAAGCATCGTTTCGCGGGTGACGAACGATACAGAAGCGATCAAGGACATGTTCATCAGCGTCCTAGCGGCCTTTGTGCAAAACGGCTTGTTTGTCATCGGCGTGTTTGTCGCCATGTTTTCGCTTGATGCTAAGCTTGCGTTGTTTTGCCTGTTCATCCTCCCGGCGATCGCGTTCATCATGCACACATACCGCCGCTACAGCTCAGTGTTTTATCAAGAGATGCGCGAACGGCTGAGCGAACTGAACGCCAAATTGAACGAATCGCTGCAAGGAATGGCCGTCATTCAAGCGTTCCGCCAGCAGCGCCGTTTATATCAAGAGTTTGCCGCCGTCAATGAAGCGCATTACAAGGCGGGGATGAAAAACATCCACCTTGATGGACTGCTGCTTCGACCGGCGATCGATGTGGTGTATATGTTGTCGATCATGGTCGTGCTCAGCTTTTTTGGCATCACGGCGCTTGATGGCCCAGTTGAGATCGGCGTGCTGTATGCGTTTGTCAACTATTTGGAGCGCTTTTTCGAACCGGTGACGCAAATGATGATGCGCCTGTCTCTTTACCAGCAGGCGATCGTTTCCGCCTCTCGCGTGTTTGCCCTTCTTGATCATCAAGAAGAGGCGCCGGCCAATCCAAATCGGTCGCCGTATGCGATCGAGCGCGGGGAAATCGAATTTCGGAATGTCAGCTTTTCCTACGACGGGAAGCGCGATGTGCTGAAACAGCTGTCGTTTGTGATCCGGCCGGGGCAGACCGTGGCCTTTGTCGGCCATACCGGCAGCGGCAAGAGCTCGATCATCAATTTGCTCATGCGGTTTTATGAATTTGACCGCGGCGACATTTTGCTTGACGGCCGGTCGATCCGCGATTATTCGCGCACCGAACTGCGCCGCCGCCTCGGCCTTGTCTTGCAAGATCCGTTTTTGTTTTACGGCACGGTGAAAGAAAACATCCGCATGTACAATGACAGACTGAGCGATGAAGAAATCAAAACAGCCGCCCGCCTCGTGCAGGCCGATGCATTTATTGAACAATTGCCAGGCGGGTACGATCATGTGCTTGCTGAGCGGGGGGCGACGTTATCAAGCGGACAGCGCCAACTTCTTTCATTCGCCCGCACGATCGCGGCCGATCCGAAAATATTGCTGCTTGATGAAGCGACCGCCCATATTGATACGGAAACGGAAGAAGCGATTCAAGAAGCATTGGCGCAAATGCGGAAAGGGCGGACGACGATTGCCATCGCCCACCGGTTGTCAACGATTCAAGACGCCGACCAAATTTTTGTCCTCCACTGCGGCGAAATCATCGAACGCGGCACGCACCAACAGTTGCTCGCGCAAAAAGGGCTTTACTATCAAATGTATTTGCTGCAAAACGGCCTCGCCGATGTCCAAGCGCAACATCCAAAGAACGGACTGTTCGCCCGCCATGAGATGAGATGACCGCTTGCGCAGGCGGCGGGGGCGTGCCGGAAAGAAAAAGCGCCGTTTCCCGTTTAGCGGGAGGCGCTTTGTTTTCGTTGTCGTACTTGTTCGCGCTGATAGGCGTTGAGCAGCGTGTCGAGTTCTTTGCTTACTTTCATTGCGGCTTCAGAGTTTAAACCCGTTTTGGCTACGGTGTCGACAAGTTCCATCCGCTTTTGTTCGATTAAGGTCAACAGATTGCATTTTGGCACGAATCGACCGTCCTTTGCTTGAAGTATTGTGTATGGTGCTTTATACTATTTTATCAGTGAACGCAAAAATGGAAAATAGAAAAATTGACCAGGAACAATGAGAAACGTGTTACGGGAAGAAGGAATTCTGCTAAAATAAAAAGTAAAAAAGCAGGGGCTGGTTCACCAATGAATGATCTCAATCTATTTTTAGCGTTCGGCGCCGGGTTTTTGTCGTTTATTTCCCCGTGCTGCTTGCCGCTTTATCCGGCGTTTTTATCGTATATCACCGGCGTGTCGGTCAGCGAGTTGAAAGAGGAAAACGCGATGCTGAACCGCCGCAGCTTATGGCATACGCTTTGCTTTTTGCTCGGCTTCTCGCTCATTTTTATCTCGCTTGGCTTTGGCACCTCGCTGCTTGGAAGGCTGTTTGTTGATTATCAAGATGCGATCCGGCAAATCGGCGCGGTCGTGATCGTCGCTCTTGGCCTCGTCGTCGCCGGGCTGTGGAAGCCGGCGTTTTTGCTGAAAGATCGGCGCATTTCGTTTCGTGAACGGCCATCGGGATATGTCGGCTCCGTGCTGATCGGCATGGCGTTTGCCGCCGGTTGGACGCCGTGCATGGGGCCGATTTTGGTGGCGGTTGTCGCTCTAGCCGCCACCAACCCGGGCTCAGGAATGATGTATATGCTTGCTTATACGCTTGGATTTGCCGTTCCGTTTTTCATGTTGTCGTTTTTTATCGGCAAGCTGCAATGGATCCGCCGCCATAGCGCATCCATCATGAAGGCGGGCGGCTATGTCATGGTGGCGATGGGCGTCGTTTTGTACTTTGACTGGATGACAAAGCTGATTGCTTATACGACAAGCTTGTTTGGCGGATTTACTGGTTTTTAGCGGCGATGGAGCCGCCCTTTGTGCGGCTGTTGTTGGAGGAATATCGTTGAGGAGAGGGCGATGGAAAGATGGCTGCCATTTTAATTGCTGACGATGCGAAGTTTATGCGGGTAACGCTGGCGCGCATACTGGAAAAAACGGATCACACCGTAGCCGGTGAGGCGGAAAACGGCAAAGAGGCGGTCGAGCTGTATCGCCGGCTGCGCCCCGATCTTGTCATCATGGACATTACGATGCCGGTCATGAATGGGATTGAAGCGGTGCGGGCGATTAAGGAGATCGATCCCGGGGCGAAAATCATCATCTGCTCGGCGCTCGGGCAGCAGCGTATGGTCGTTGAGGCCATTGAAGCCGGAGCGGCCGACTTCATCGTCAAGCCGTTTGAAGAAACCCGCGTGCTCGAGGCGATTGCCCGTCTTTTGTAAGCGGGCTTCGGCTCCGTACGGCATAGGAAGGCGCCGGCTTATGACCGCTGGAAGACAGCTGGCTGCGTTCCTCTTGGCAAGCGAGAGGGATGAAGCGAGCGCGATGTTTGGCGAAGGCGGGGGCGGCTGGAGAGGACGGTAGGCAAGCGGAGCGGTTTTTGCTATAATAGCGTTGTCCGTGAATTTTGTCGGAAGAAGGTGATGGCTTTGGCGTTCATTACATCGCTCATCGCCGTTGTGATGGCGTTTTTCATCTTTTTTGTGCGCATGAAGGCGTCGGAAAAGCCGACGAATGCCAAAAAAATTATTTTGCCGCCGCTGTTTATGAGCACCGGGGCGCTGATGTTCATCGATCCGGTCTTTCGCGTTACGCGCGGGGAGCTCATCGAAGCGGTCATTCTCGGCCTGTTTTTCTCGCTGTTTCTCATTAAAACGTCAAAATTTGAAATCCGCGGCAGCGATATTTATTTGAAACGCTCAAAATCCTTTATTTGGATTTTGCTCGGGTTGATTGTCATTCGTCTTGGCTTGAAAACGTATTTAGGACGAACGATCGACTACCGCCAGTTAAGCGGCATGTTTTATTTGCTCGCGTTTTCAATGATCGTCCCATGGCGGATTGCGATGTATGTTTCGTATAGAAAGCTGGCGGCGCGGCTGAAACCGCCAGTGCTGACATAAAGAGCTGTCCCGCTGATGGACAGCTCCCTTTTTTGTTGCGCCAAGCCGCTTCACTTCGCTTCCCTGGAATTGTCCCGCAGACGGAGCTGAAGTCGTCGGTCCCGGCCTAAAAAGCTGCTTGTTTGGGCCGCTTTTTCCATGCTGAAACAGACGAAAGCCGCCGGTCAGCCTTAGACGAAAGGCGGAACGTCAGCGGCTTTCCAATAAATGTTTATAAGGGGCGAGATCGATGTTCTTCGCCTGCAACGTCCGGATCAAAAATTTATGATCGCGCTTGGGGGTTGCGATGATGTAGCCGCGAATGAGCAAATCGCGTGTGATGCGCGGCGCCTGCTCCTTCAAGGCAAGCTCGCCGATTTTGCCGGCGATTTTTTGCCGGGCCACGTCGCGAAACAGTTCGGGCACAGGGCGGACAAGCTCCTCAAGCAGCGCCTTTTCTTCATCCCCCCATAAATGGCGCGTCTGCTCAATATAATACTCCTGCCAGTCGAGTTCCGATTTTCCATCTTCTTTCGGCAGTCGTTTCAAAAATTTGCGGAACATAAAAAAGCCGCCGATCGACATCATGACAAGCAAAAAGACAACCCAAACCAAAATAAACCAAAGAAACCATCCGGTCAGCACGATGACCACCCCAACATGATGATCAACTGTTTTTGCCATAGGCAAGATTCGTCTACTATTATGTCGAAAAGCTTGCTGTTTGGCAAGTTTCAAACAGCGGCTTGTTACGAAGCGTAACGCAACTGTAATGCAACTGTAAAAAAGCTTGTCCCACCTTACAGCGCCAATGGATTGAAAGCCGCCGGCCGCTTTGTATGGAAAAGATATACAGTGACGTTCCCTTCTTTGCCTGCTAATCTAGTAAACAAAGAAAAAAAGCCAAAAGGCAACGATGAGGGGGATGCGCAGAGTGAAAGTGAAAAAGACGATTGCAGCGCTCACGATCATTTGCTGTATGGCGTTAAGCTCTCATGGGCTGTCGGCGGAAGCGGCTGGCTCGTATACATACTATCAAGTGAAAAAAGGGGATACGTTGTCGAAGATCGCCAAACAATATCATACTACGGTTGCTTCGTTAAAGTTGTTAAACGGGTTAAAAAGCGATGTGATTTATGCCGGAGAAAGGCTGAAAGTGCCGGCTTCGGCGAAACGATCGGCTTCGGCGCCGGCAAAGAAGAAATCGATCTCATTAAGCGCCGCCGACCGGAAGCTGCTCGCCCAGCTTGTGCAGGCGGAGACCGGTTCGAGCGAGCCGTTTGCCGGCAAGGTGGAAGTGGCGCTTGTGATTTTAAACCGCACAAAGCATCCGGAGTTTCCAAAGACGGTGCGCGGCGTCATTTATCAAAAAACGAAATCCGGCTATGCGTTTGTGCCAGCCAAAACGGGGAAATTGACCCGCATTCAGCCGACCAAGCAGGATTACGAGGCGGTCGACAAGGCGCTAGCCTTATTCCCAAACGATCGCCGCGGCTCGCTTTATTTCTACAATCCGAAAATCACAAAAGACAAATGGATGTTGTCGCGTCCGGTGACGATTCGCATCGGGCACCATGTCTTCGCGAGATGAACGGGGTCGAATAAGGCCTCGTTCTTTTGTTTTGTGCATAGCGGCGGGCAGCCGGTGGTGACGCTTCTGATGGTGCATGCCCAAGATCATTTAATGACGGCGATCACGGTCAAGGATTTAGCCGCTGAATTCGTGGAGCTGTATGAAGCGCTCAAGCGGCAAACAACCGAATCATAATTGTCGTCGGCCGGCTTGTTGACCGGGTGAGGATGATTCGCTTCAACGGGAATGAACCCAAGGCGGGCGGCAACGGGCTGTTCTAGCGACCGCCCGCTTTGTTGATTTTACAATAATTTTATTATGTGAACATAAGGGCGCCAGCCGTTCAGCCCTCCCGGCTGCCGCCGGTCTCGGCTGAACGGAGAAGGAAAACTCCGCTTGTTTGCGTCACATATCGTGGCTTGTGTTGTGCTTTTGCCGCGTGTGATTGCGGTTCTTCACTTTTTTCGAACCGTCAAGCGGCTCCGGCTGCCCAGGATTGTCGCCTTTTGGGGCGTTTTTGCGCATATCTTTGCCGTCGTTTTTGTTCGTCATTTGTTGTCCCTCCTTTGTCCGTTAGCATGCGGCGTTGTGCTTTTGCTTATTCGGCGCATAATTTGCGCCCGGTTTGAAACGATAAGTAGTGAACGACCGCGATGACTGCGAAGGAGGGACGAGCCATGGTTTACCATAAAACGAAGCAAGAGGCGTTTCAAGCAGCGCAAAAGGCGACGATGGAAGCGAAAGAATGGCACGATCACTTGGTGCGTGATCAAGCCGACTACGGCCACCAGCTGGCCCATCTTCGGCAAGAAGTAAACGAGGCGTTCGCCCAAATTGAAAACGCGCTCGAAGTTGCCTCGGAAACGCAGCGCGTGCAGCTCGAAAAATTCCGCAGCGATTTGCAGGCGATCGTTGACGAAGTCAATGAAAACGAGTAAGGGAATGCCGGCGGCGGACATTCCCTTTTTCCTGTCGATGGGGATGCTTGCGGTCAAACAACACCGTCTCCCAATCGTGTGAACGAATCGCTACCCAAGGTGGCCAATCCCCCCAGATGCTCGGAAATGGCGAATTGGCCGCCTGCAACAGGTTGGGATTCTAGACGTTTTCCCGCTTCTTATGGCCGGAAGAGAGCGGGCCATGCGGTTATGGCAGGCCTGGGTGGCGAAACGGGCGCCAAGTCATTGGTTCTTTTTTCGTTTTTTGTTGTTTTGCCGCTGCGCTTCGGTCAACGGTTCGTTGGAAAATTCTTCATTGTAGCCGGCGCCCATCCCTTGCGCTTTGGCGGCGTTCATGCCAGGGATCACGTGGTTTGCTTTTCGCTTTGCCATTCGTTTCACCTCCGCTTCTAGTTTGCGACGAAACGGGCGCCTTATTCCTCTTTTGCCGCGGTAAGGAAGTAATATGGCGAGACATTGGAAATCATTATTTACACTTGCTCTGTTCTATAATAAGATAAAGTCGTGCCAAACTTTATGGGGATTGGGAGAATTCATGCTATTTTTTCGACTTTTGCGCAAAAAAATAGTATAGTATTATTGTGAAGTGAAGGGGGTTGTACATATGGCGAAACAGGATGTATTCAACGCCCGCTCTTCATTCGAAGTCAACGGTAAAAAATACAATTATTACCGTTTGCAAGCGCTTGAAGAAGCGGGCATCGGCCAGGTGAGCCGCCTGCCGTACTCGATCAAAGTATTGCTTGAATCGGTGCTCCGCCAAGTCGACGGCCGCGTCATCACGAAAGAGCACGTCGAAAACTTGGCGAAATGGGGAACGCCGGAAATGAAAGACATCGACGTGCCGTTTAAGCCGTCGCGCGTCATTTTGCAAGACTTCACCGGCGTGCCGGCTGTCGTCGATTTGGCTTCGATGCGCAAAGCGATGGCCGATTTGGGCGGCGATCCGTACGAAATCAACCCGGAAATTCCGGTCGATCTCGTCATCGACCACTCGGTGCAAGTCGACCGCTACGGGTCAGACGATGCGCTGGAGTACAACATGGATTTAGAATTCAAACGGAACGCCGAACGGTACAAGTTTTTGAAATGGGCGCAAAAAGCGTTTAACAACTATCGTGCCGTTCCGCCGGCAACGGGGATCGTCCACCAAGTGAACTTGGAATATTTGGCAAGCGTCGTTCACGCGGTCGAAGGGGAGAACGGCGAGTACGAAGCGTTCCCGGATACGCTTGTCGGCACGGACTCGCATACGACGATGATCAACGGCCTCGGCGTCCTCGGTTGGGGAGTCGGCGGCATTGAAGCGGAAGCCGGCATGCTCGGCCAACCGTCGTACTTCCCGGTGCCGGAAGTCATCGGCGTCCGCCTGACAGGCAAGCTGCCGGACGGAGCGACGGCCACCGACTTGGCGCTTAAGGTGACGCAAGTGCTCCGGAAAAAAGGCGTCGTCGGCAAATTCGTTGAATTTTTCGGACCAGGAGTGGCGACTTTGCCGCTTGCCGACCGGGCGACGATTGCCAACATGGCGCCGGAATACGGGGCAACGTGCGGCTTCTTCCCGGTCGACGCTGAAGCGCTTGACTATTTGCGCTTGACCGGCCGCGACGAACATCACGTTCAAGTCGTCGAAGCGTATTGCAAAGCGAACGGTTTGTTCTACACGCCGGATGCACCGGAGCCGGTGTTTACGGATGTTGTGGAAATCAACTTGTCGGAAATTGAAACGAACTTGTCTGGCCCGAAACGGCCGCAAGACTTGATCCCGCTCTCGAAAATGAAACAGTCGTTCCGCGACGCGGTGAAAGCGCCGCAAGGCAACCAAGGCTTTGGCTTGACGGAAGCGGACTTGGAGCGGGAAATTACGGTCGAGCTGAACGGCGAACAAGTGAAATTAAAAACGGGCGCTGTCGTCATCGCGGCGATCACAAGCTGTACGAACACGTCGAACCCGTACGTGCTTGTCGCCGCTGGTTTAGTGGCGAAAAAAGCGGTCGAAAAAGGCTTGCAAGTGCCGAAATACGTGAAAACGTCGCTCGCGCCGGGCTCGAAAGTCGTCACCGGCTACTTGCGTGACTCGGGGCTGCTTCCGTATCTGGAACAGCTCGGTTTCAACATTGTCGGCTACGGCTGCACGACATGCATCGGCAACTCAGGTCCGCTTGCGCCGGAGCTCGAAAAAGCGCTCGCGGAAAGCGATCTGCTCGTGACAAGCGTCCTGTCCGGCAACCGGAACTTTGAAGGCCGCATCCACCCGCTTGTCAAAGGCAACTATTTGGCATCGCCGCCGCTTGTTGTCGCCTATGCGCTCGCCGGCACGGTCGACATTGACTTGCTTAACGAGCCGATTGGCAAAGACAAAGACGGCAACGACGTCTATTTCCGCGACATTTGGCCGTCGATGGAAGAAGTGAAGAATGTCGTCAAGCAAGCGGTCGATCCGGAACTGTTCCGCAAAGAATATGAGCGCGTGTTCGACGGCAATCCGCGCTGGAACGCCATCGAAACGACGGATGAGCCGCTGTACCAATGGGATGAAAACTCGACGTACATTCAAAATCCGCCGTTCTTTGAAGGCTTGTCGCCGGAAGTGCGCAAAGTTGAACCTCTCACCGGCTTGCGCGTCGTCGGCAAGTTCGGTGATTCGGTCACGACTGACCATATTTCGCCAGCTGGGTCGATCGGCAAAAACACGCCGGCAGGCCAATATTTGATCTCGAAAGGCGTCGAGCCGAAAGATTTCAACTCGTACGGTTCGCGGCGCGGCAACCATGAAGTGATGATGCGCGGCACGTTCGCCAACATCCGCATCCGCAACCAAATCGCGCCGGGCACGGAAGGCGGCTATACGACGTACTGGCCGACCGGCGAAGTGATGTCGATGTACGATGCGTGCATGAGATACAAACAAGACGGCACTGGGCTTGTCGTCATCGCCGGCAAAGACTACGGCATGGGCAGCTCGCGCGACTGGGCGGCGAAAGGGACGTTCTTGCTCGGCATTAAAACGGTCATCGCCGAAAGCTTTGAGCGCATCCACCGCTCGAACCTCGTTTTGATGGGCGTCCTGCCGCTGCAATTCAAAGAAGGCGAAAATGCGGAGACGCTCGGCTTGACGGGTAAAGAAGTGTTCGACATTCACATCGATGAAAACGTCAAACCGCGTGATCTCGTCAAAGTGACGGCGACGAACCCGGATACGGGTGAGAAGAAAGAATTTGAGGTCATCGTCCGCTTTGACAGTGAAGTCGAAATCGACTACTATCGCCACGGCGGCATTTTGCAAATGGTGTTGCGCGAAAAATTGGCGAAAGTGAAACAATAACCACAAAAAGCAGGCTCCCATATCGGGAAGCCTGCTTTTATTTTGTGTTGAGCTTTTTCGCTGCGTTCTCAAGCTTGCTTTTTGGATCCGGGGTGAACGTTCCGTCTTGGCCAAAGCCTTGCGGGTTGACGCCCGGCGCCTTCGTGCCGCGGTTTCGGCCGCCGTTTTTGGTCATTGCTCTCACCTCCGCTCTTTACGGATAGTATGGCCACCCTTGGTCAAAATATAAGCAAAGGAGGAAAGCGTGATGAACAAGGGGCTGAAGACGGCGCTCGCGACAATCGCGCTCGCCCAGTTTCTGAAAATCCCGATCAAGCAGTTGGAGACTGGCCGATGGGACTGGCGGCTCTTTTTCGAAACCGGCGGAATGCCAAGCTCCCACTCTGCCGGTGTTTCCGCCTTAGCGACATTTATCGCCCTCGAGCGAGGCGTGCGCACGATCGATTTTGCCTTGGCCGCGTTGTTTGGACTGATCGTCATGTACGATGCGCAAGGGGTGCGGCGCCAAGCGGGCGAACTCGCCCTTCGCTTGAACGAGCTTGCCGAGGAAGTAAAAAAGTTGGAAGGAGACCCAAAACAAACCGTTTATCACAAACGACAGCGGCAGCTGCGCGCCCGGCTCGGGCACGAGCCGATCGAAGTCGTCGGCGGGGCGCTCTTAGGCATGGCCGCGGGCGCTTTATCGCATTGGGGTTGTCGGCACCGCGCCTGACGGCCTCAGGCAGCGAAGCGCGTCAGGCGTCGGCGGCATGGGATGATGACCAACGGAGCGCCTCTAGCCTCCCAAAAACTTCACTGTTTTTCGCTAAGAGCAATCGTTGCGGCTACGATGGGATGTTCCGCTTTTCCCGCCACCGTCTGCCCCAGAGGCGCATGCTTGGCAGTTCGGCGAAAATCATGCCGGCCAAAATCGCAGCGCCGCCAAGCCAGGCCGATGGCGACAGCCGCTCTCCAGCCCAAAGATAGGCGGTCAAAGCGGCGAACACCGGCTCCATGGCGAAAATCAGCGCGACATGGGCGGGAGTCGTATATTTTTGCACCGCCGTTTGGATGAGAAACGCCGCGGTCGTCGCCAACAACGATGTCACAGCGAGCGCCCCCCATACTTCCGGACGGCGGAGCACCGCCATATTCCACATTTGCGCGGCGTCTTCAAACCAAAAGGCAAAGAAGAAACAGAGGATGCCGACGGTAAAAATTTGCACCATTGTCAACAGCATCGTCGAATACTGAGAGGAATAGCGGCCGGTGACGATAATGTGCATGGCAAAGGAAACAGCACAAAGAAAGACAAAGAAATCGCCCTGATTGAACGACAGCTCCGCTCCCCCTGTCAGCCAATACAGGCCGAACGCGGCAAGTGCCGCTCCAACGACCGCATTCACAGACGGTTTTTGCTTTAAAATCAAAAAGGAAAACAATGGAACGAGCACAACGCTCAGTCCGGTAATAAAGCCGGCTTTCGAGGAAGTGGTATACAACAGTCCGATCGTTTGGAATGCGTAGCCGCAAAACAGCCATAGCCCCATCCACGCCCCAGCGCCGATGACTCGCCATGACAACTGGCCGAAGAGTGGGCGGGAAGCGGCAGCGATCCAAGCGAGAAGCAACAAGCCGGCCAAACTGAAGCGAACGGCGTTAAACGACAACGGCTCCAAAAACGAAATGGCATTTTGGACGACGACGAACGTCGCCCCCCAGACGAACGTCACCATTAGCAGACTCAGATCGGCTATGGTTTGACGCTTCAATTCGAATCCTCCCTCTTCATATGCTTGCGCCCCATCTCATTTTGGGTGCTAGCCGCTAGTGTACCACAAGTAGGCCGAAAAAGATAGATATTTTGGAAAAAAGATGGGCGCCTGCGGCAAAATGGTTGATACAAGAAGAAATTGCGCATAATATTAGGTAATGAACAAGGGCGCAAGTGTGGTAAAATAAAAACCAGCTCCGATCATCGCCACGCGGAAGGGTGACAATGCGTTGGACGTACAAATCCACTGGACGTATATCACGCCGAAAAAACAAGAGGCGTTTCTTGTCTCCGATTGGGTCGATGCCAAAAAGGCGCTCGCTTTGGCGGATGATTTTGAAAAAACCGGGCGGACGAAAACAGTGGAGTTCGTCGATCGAAACGGCACGGTGTGGTCAAAAAAAGAGCTGCAAAAGCTGCTTGAGGAGATCGCCGGCGAGCCGCATGAGATCGTTGTGTATTTCGACGGCGGCTTTGACCATGAGACGTCCCAAGGCGGCGCCGGCGCGGTCGTATACTATAAGCAAAACGATCATCGCTACCGGTTGCGCGCCAACCGCCGGCTCGGCGAAATCAAATCCAATAATGAGGCAGAGTATGCGGCGTTTTGGTTTGTCATGCAGCTGCTCGAGGAACTTGGCGTCCATCATTTGCCGGTGACGTTCCGCGGCGACTCCCACGTCGTGTTAAAGCAGCTGTCCGGCGATTGGCCGTGTTTTGAGGACGATTTCAACATCTGGCTTGACCGCATTGAAGCGAAAATGCGCGAGCTTCACATCGAACCGGCGTACGAGCCGATTTCGCGCAAACAAAATAAAGAGGCGGATTCGCTCGCCCGCCAGGCGCTTGAAGGGCAGATCATCACAAGCCGAACGGAATTGACAGGGAAAGGGTAAGGTCGTATGGGAAAGAAGCGGAACCGACGCAAAGAAATATTGGACCAAATCGCTTGGCTGGAGGAAACGTACTGCGATGGCTGCTTTTTAAAAAGCACGTTCCGGAAAGAGTACGGCAAAACGTACGCCCAATCGTTTTGCATCCAGCAATGCACGGTCGGGGAACAAATGCGGCAGTACGGGGAGATGCTTCTATCAGCGCCGCCGCGTTCGCGTCGGTAATGAAGGAATTTTTTTCAAGAGGCGGTTGGTGCGGGCGATAGGAGCCCCAATCTGCGCTTTCGCGGGCCTGGGGCGGTGCCGGCTGCGACCAGGCAAGCTTTGGCGTTTGAACGGAGGAAGCGGATGCGCTGCGAAGGCCGGTGATTGACAGAACATACGTTTTAACATGGAGAAACCTCAAAAGCAGTTCTTCTTTTCACTCCAAAAGGAAATCGCTGTTTGTCCTCCGCCTTAATAGATGCAATTTTTACTGAGCATTGGATCGACTGTCGAACGACCGAACAAACACCGCTTTCAGCCCCATGTATGGGTCTGAGAAGCGGGTGGTTGTTCGATCGTCCGTCACGCCAAGGCGTGACGGAGGCAAGCAAAGGCTTGCCCTCGACAGTCAAAAATGGATGAGCCACTTTTCCGTCAAGGATATGTTAAACGATTTCGTTGCATCTATATATATCGTTTTGCTGTTATTGCCGCGCCTCGCGAAGCTGGTGTTCGGCGCGGGCCAATGTTTGTTCGCAACGGGCGAGAAAATCACCGTCGACGCCCGTTGCTTCTTGGCGGGCGCGCGCAAGTTGGTCGCGGGCGTTTTTCACCGCTTGTTCGGCATGGCGAAGCATCTCGGGGTCGAGCTGCATCGTCGCCTGGCCGACCATTTTCTCCGCCGTCTCGACGAACATTTCCACTTGCTTTAAGTCGTTGTATCCCGTATGTACGTCGGCATCGCGTCTGGCCATATGAACACCTCCCTTTTTTTATTGTTCGCCGCTTGGTTGAATCTATGCAAATCGCAATGAAAAAGGCACCCTGCTTAAGCAGGGTGCCTCTCGTTCCGCTCCCGTTCTCTCGTCTATGTCAACGAAGTCTTATAATTTGACAACGTTCGCTGCTTGCGGTCCGCGGTTTCCTTGGACGATTTCAAACGAAACTTCTTGGCCTTCTTCTAACGTTTTGAACCCTTCACCTTGGATCGCCGTGAAGTGGACGAATACGTCGGAACCGCCTTCCACTTCGATGAAACCGTAGCCTTTTTCGTTGTTAAACCATTTTACTTTACCACGTTGCATAATACTGAATTCCTCCTAATACCTTTAGCCTGTTCGGCTAACCTCAAGATTTTTATCAAATAACAAAATATACTTCACAGCCATCCAAGATGCACCTTCATGTTGAATGCCTGAAATATATTCTGTTATATGATGACTTTACTATACACTACCGCGGGTGGCCGCGTCAAGCAAAAGAAAGGAAATTTCCGAAAAAATTGTTTGCCGGCCCGAAAAACAATGCGTTGAAAAGGAAAACGGGCCGCTGGGGGAGAAAATAGTCATGAGCGGGCCACAACGCCCATACATTGGAATAGGAACGACAAAAAGGGGGAGAGCGGATGTACCGCGGAAAAATCGCGGGAAAAGAAGTGATCGTCCGGTTAGGGAGCCGGGTCAGCCGCCGCTATTTCAGCGACAATAAAATTTACCACATGGTTCTTTCGTACGGAGAGTCGGCGTTTCGCAAAGGGCTGGATATGTTTTGCATCTATAATGACCGCGTCGGCTTGATTGTCGCGGAAGTCGAGCAACAGGACGTCCCGGTCATTCGAATCGATTACATTATCGAAAACGAAAATGTGTACGAATAACCAATTGACAGCGGAAGGCGAATGCGGTAATCTCGAATGTAAGCGGTAACAAAACAAGCCGCATTCGTCCCTGTTTCTCCCAGGGGCAGACGTGCCGCGCCAGCATCGTCTGTTTATTTTTTGGCTCGCGTTGAAACAGGCGGCTTCGTTTTTTCGTATGATGATATGACAAGAGAGACAAAGAGGTGACTACGGTGTTATTGCGCAAAATGATGTCAAGAGTCGGAGTCGGGTCGGCGCACGTCGACTTGATCTTAAATAAATCGTTATGGCGCCAGGGGGAAATGATTCAAGGGATCGTCCACATTTACGGCGGAACGGTGGAACAAAGGATCGAGCGGCTCGATGTGGAGCTCGTGCAAAAAACAATCGAAAACAGCAAGGAACTGGATGCCATTGTCGCCGTCATTCCGGCGGCCGGAGCGTTTTCGATCAAGCCGAGCGAGAAAAAGGAAATCCCGTTTTCCTACACGATTCCGGAAACCTTTCCGCCATCGCGCCCCGGCCGGTCTTATCGGTTCATCACCCGCCTTCATATCGAAGACGCGGCCGATACGCTCGACTTCGATTACGTGCAAATTTTGTCGAAAAAATAAGTTGACAGCGTTTTCAACAGATGATATGCTAAAAGCAAGTTAATACGTTGTGGTGGAGAAGCGGAGACCCACACATATTCCTCGTTGATGGGCGGGGAAGTGTGTGGGTTTTTGCTTTTTCGCCCAACGGTTCACCCTCCGGAGGGGCTGGACAAACAGGAAATGGAAGAAGAAATCACGAAATGAAGAAAAGGGGGAAGAGAACAAATGTCGCCATTTTTAGGGGAGCTCATCGGCACGGCACTGCTCATCATTTTCGGCGCGGGTGTATGCGCCGGGGTCAACTTGAAAAAATCATACGCGGCCAACTCCGGCTGGATTGTTATTACGATGGGGTGGGGGTTGGCGGTGGCCGTGGCCGTATACGCTGTCGGCCAGTATAGCGGCGCCCATCTCAATCCAGCGCTGACAGTCGCGTTGGCGCTCGCCGGTGATTTTCCGTGGAAAGACGTGCCGGGCTATATTGCGGCGCAAGTGCTTGGGGCCGTCATGGGAGCGGTCATTGTCTACCTCCACTATTGGCCGCATTGGAAAGAAACGGACGACCCGGGCGTCAAGCTTGGCGTGTTTGCGACAGGTCCGGCCGTGCCGAATGCGGCTGCCAACTTGCTTAGCGAGATCATCGGCACGTTTGTGTTGGTGTTGGCCATCTTGGCCATTGGCGCCAACCAGTTCGCCGATGGGCTTAATCCGTTTGTCGTTGGTTTTTTGATCGTGGCGATCGGCCTGTCGCTCGGCGGCACGACGGGATACGCCATTAATCCGGCCCGCGACTTTGGGCCTCGGTTGGCCCACTTTTTGCTGCCCATCCCAGGGAAAGGATCATCAAACTGGTCGTACGCATGGGTGCCGATCGTCGGACCGCTGCTTGGCGGCGCGCTAGGCAGTTTGGTGTATAAAGCTGTTTTCTTGGGAAAACCGTCAGGCGCATTATGGGGAGTGCTGGCGGCAACGGCAGCCGTTTTGGCGGCGGCGAAGATGACAAACGGAAAGACAGTGAGCGCCACAAGCCGTCGTTCTCTGTAGCTGGCATATGGGGATTGCAAGCTCATCAAGGAGAAGGGGGAAGAAGGTTATGAATCAATACATGTTAGCCATCGACCAAGGCACAACGAGCTCGCGCGCGATTTTGTTCAATCAAAAGGGCGAAATCGTCCATATCGCTCAAAAAGAGTTTACGCAATATTTCCCGCAGCCCGGCTGGGTCGAGCATAACGCGAACGAAATTTGGGGCTCGGTGCTCGCCGTCATCGCGAGCGTCTTGTCCGAGGCGCAAGTGAAGCCGGAACAAGTGGCAGGGATCGGGATTACGAACCAGCGGGAGACGACGGTGGTGTGGGAGAAAGACACCGGCAACCCGATTTACAACGCTATCGTCTGGCAGTCGCGGCAGACGGCCGATATTTGCGATGAACTGAAGGCGAAAGGGTATGACCCGTTGTTTCGCAAAAAAACCGGCTTGCTTATTGACGCCTATTTTTCCGGGACAAAAGTGAAATGGATTTTGGATCATGTCGACGGAGCGCGCGAACGGGCGGAGCGCGGCGAATTGCTTTTCGGCACGATCGATACGTGGCTCATTTGGAAGCTGTCCGGCGGCCGCGCCCATGTAACCGATTACTCGAACGCGTCGCGCACATTAATGTTCAACATTCATACGCTCGAGTGGGATGACGAGCTGCTTGATATCCTAGGCGTACCGAAGGCGATGCTTCCTGAGGTTCGGCCGTCGTCGGAAGTGTACGCGAAAACCGCCCCTTATCACTTCTTTGGCGTCGAGGTGCCGATCGCAGGCGCCGCGGGCGACCAGCAGGCGGCCTTGTTCGGCCAGGCGTGCTTTACGGAAGGAATGGCGAAAAATACGTACGGCACCGGCTGCTTTATGCTCATGAACACCGGGGAAAAGGCGGTCGCGTCGAAACACGGGCTGCTCACGACGATCGCTTGGGGAATAGACGGCAAGGTCGAATACGCCCTTGAAGGCAGCATCTTCGTCGCCGGTTCGGCCATTCAATGGCTGCGCGACGGCTTGCGGATGATCAAAACGGCGGCGGACAGCGAAGCGTACGCCGAAAAAGTCGAGTCGACCGACGGGGTGTATGTCGTACCGGCGTTCGTCGGGCTTGGCACGCCGTATTGGGACAGCGAGGTGCGCGGGGCGGTGTTTGGCCTCACGCGCGGCACAACGAAAGAGCATTTCATCCGGGCCACCTTGGAATCGCTCGCTTACCAGACAAAAGATGTGCTCGCCGCCATGGAAGCCGATTCCGGCATCTCGCTGACGACGCTGCGCGTTGACGGCGGGGCGGTGAAAAACAATTTCCTTATGCAATTCCAGAGCGATTTGCTGGCCGTTCCGGTCGAACGTCCGGTTGTGAATGAAACGACGGCCTTGGGCGCGGCGTATTTGGCTGGATTGGCGGTCGGCTACTGGAACAGCCGGGATGACATCGCCGCCCAATGGCAGCTGGATCGCCGCTTTGAACCGAAGATGGACGACGCCAAGCGTACCGCTCTCTATGAAGGATGGAAAAAAGCGGTGCGGGCGGCGATGGCGTTTAAATAACTATAGGGAACAAAGCAATAATCGATCGTGAATGGGCGGCCGCGGTCAAGCTGTGTCCTTTTCCACTTTTTTGTTCATTGCTTAGGCAGATGTTCCTTTCGTGGAGCATCTGCTTATTTATTGTCCAAAAAATAGTGGTTGAAACTGAGCTGTAGTTCACAGTCATGTTTTTCTATGAGGTATAAGACTGGAAAGGAATCAAAAAATTTACTGATATTTTTTCTATAGGCTCTTCACCACAAGTTGTACTTGAGATTTTAAGATAGGTATGCATAGGGAAAATAGAGGGGACAAATAACAAGATCAAGCTGATGAAACGTCGGGGATACGGATACAGAAATATCCAGCGTTTTGCATGGCGGGTTCGGCTAGAAACAGCTAACATACTTTCATGACAGGTGCAAGTACAACTTTTGGTGATGAACCTTTCTATAAATATTGAATTTACGAAAAAAAATGATAGAATACTAATTGAATTTACAAAAAAAAATGATAGAATATTATCTAAATATTATATATAGTCTAAAATTTAGTAATACTAACAAAAGGGAGAAGGACACATTGGCAAAGCAAACGTTATTGGAAATTGAGGAGCTGCGAGTCTCTTTCCGCATCGGTGATGACTATTATGCGGCGGTCGACGACGTTTCGCTGGCGATCGGAGAGAACGAAGTCGTCGCTCTCGTCGGGGAGTCGGGTTGCGGCAAAAGCGCACTCGCTTTGTCGATCATGGGTCTCCACCCGCCCGAAAAGACAAAAATTGAGGGGCGCCTGCACTTTAAAGGGACAAATTTGCTGTCGCTCTCCGTTGCCGAACTCAATCGCATCCGCGGCAAAGAAATCGGGATGATCTTTCAGGATCCGTTAACGGCGCTCAATCCGCTCATGACGGTCGGCCGGCAGATCGAAGAAAGCATGGATTACCATCTGCGGCTGTCAGCAGCCGAAAAAAAGAAGCGAACGATCGTCTTGCTTCGCAAAGTCGGCATTCCGGAGCCGGAAAAGGTGTACCACCGTTATCCGCACGAGTTGTCCGGGGGGATGCGGCAGCGGGTCGTCATCGCGATTGCCATCGCCTGCGAGCCCGCCCTGCTCATCGCCGATGAACCGACAACGGCGCTTGATGTGACGATTCAGGCGCAGATCATAGGGCTGCTCAAAGAGTTGCAGCGGCAAATGAAAACGAGCATTATTTTAATCACGCATGATTTGGGGGTGGTGGCGGAAATGGCGGACCGTGTGGCGGTCATGTATGCTGGGGAAATCGTTGAGTTAGCGGACGTCGATACCATTTTTCACCGTCCGCTTCATCCATACACTCGCTCATTGTTGCAGTCGATCCCGTCTGCGCAGACGAAAAAGGAACGACTCCACGTCATCCAAGGGATCGTTCCGCCGCTGCATAAACTGCCGCGGCGCGGCTGCCGCTTCCAGCCGCGCATCAGCTGGATTGGGGCGGATAAGCACGAATCGGATCCGAAGTTGCGGGAAGTGGAGCCGGGGCACTGGGTGCGTTGCACATGTTACCAACATTTTTATTTTCCCGATGATCAAACGGTAGGTGGAATCGGCTATGGCGCTTCTTAACGTCAACCATTTGAAAGTATACTATCCGGTGCGCGGCGGTTTTTTTCGCCGGGTGGTCGACCATGTCCGCGCGGTGGACGATGTCAGTTTCACGCTGAACAAAGGGGAAACGTACGGGCTCGTCGGCGAGTCCGGCTGCGGCAAGACGACGACAGGGCGCACGATTATCGGTTTGATCCGCGCCACGGCCGGGGAAGTGCTGTTTGAAGGGACGGATTTGACAAAGCTTCGCCGCCGCGAGTTTCATCCGTATCGGAAAGACATCCAGATGATTTTCCAAGATCCGTATTCTTCGCTCAATCCGCGCAAACGTGTGCTCGACATTGTCGCCGAGCCGCTCCGCAATTTTGAACGCCTGTCCCCGCAAGAGGAGCGGCAGAAGGTGCAATACGTTTTAGAGCGGGTCGGCTTGAGCGCGGAGTCGATTTACAAATATCCGCATGAATTTTCCGGCGGACAGCGCCAACGCATCGGCATTGCGCGGGCGCTCACGCTCAATCCGAAGCTCATCATCGCCGATGAGCCGGTGTCGGCGCTTGATGTGTCGGTGCAGGCGCAAGTGTTGAATTTCATGAAAGAAATCCAGCAGGAGTACGGGCTGACGTATTTGTTCATCAGCCATGATTTAGGGATCATTCGGCATATGTGCGACCGCATCGGCATTATGTACCGCGGCCGGCTCGTGGAGGAAGGGACGAGCGAGGAGATTTTTACGAATCCTCAACATATTTATACGAAACGTCTGCTCTCCGCCATTCCGAACGCCGATCCGCGCGAACGCGGCCGGCAGGAGGCGCTTCGCCGCGAAGTGGAAAAAGAATATAAGCAGTCGTATTCCCGCTATTTTGATGCAAACGGCCGGGCTCACCCGCTCAAGCCGATTTCGCCGACGCACTCGGTGGCCATTCCGTAAAGAGGGGAAGACGGGAAGATGCTGAAATTTATTTTACGGCGAATCCTCATTATGATTCCGCAATTGTTTTTGCTGAGCGTCCTCATTTTCTTGCTGGCGAAGGCGATGCCGGGCGATGCGCTGACGGGGCAGCTGGCGGCCAACCCGAAAATGGATCCGCAGACGCTTGAGGAAATGCGGGAAAAACTTGGCTTGAATGATCCGGTACATATTCAATACATCCGTTGGGTGAAAAACATGCTGCAAGGGGATCTCGGCCTTTCCTATACCCACCAGCAGCCGGTCACTGATCTGCTGGCCGGACGGATCGGGAATACGGTGTTGCTGTCGGCGGCGATTTTAATATTGACGTACCTGATTGCCATTCCGCTTGGCATCGTGTCGGGGCGATGGACAGATACATGGGCTGATAAGCTGATCGTCGGCTACAGCTATCTCGGGTTTGCCACGCCGCTGTTCATTTTTGCTTTGATCATGCTGTTTATTTTCGGCTTTCACCTTGGCTGGTTTCCAACCGGCGGCAGCGTGGACGTTCAGGTCGAGGAAGGGACGCTCGCTTACTATTTAAGCAAATTGAACCATCTCATGCTTCCGGCGTTGTCGGGAGCGCTCATCAACACGGTCGTTACGATTCAATATTTGCGCAGCGAAATCGTCGATACGAAAGTGAAAGATTTCGTGAAAACGGCGCGGGCGAAAGGCGTGCCGGAGCGGCACATCTATTGGCGCCATATTTTGCGCAATTCGTTTTTGCCGATCGCGGCGTTTTTAGGGTATGAGATCACCGGGCTTGTCGGCGGTTCCGTGTTTTTGGAGTCGATCTACAGCTATCCGGGGCTTGGCCAGCTGTTTTTGCAGTCGATTATGCAGCGGGATTACAGCGTCGTGACGGCGCTCGTCATGATTTCCGGCCTGGCGACGCTGGTGGGCACGCTGTTGTCGGACATCATTTTGAGTGCGGTCGACCCGCGCATCCGGATTGAGTAGGGAAGGAGGAAGGCAGCTGACATGAAAGCGGAAATCAGCGGCCCAACGCCGGCCGGAGCGAACATCGAGAAAAGCCCTTCCGCCTTTTCGATCATGTGGCGGGAGGTGGTTCGGGATCGGCTCGCGCTTGGTTCGCTCATCATTTTAGGAATCCTTTTGTCGATCGTCTATGGCGTGTCGCTCTTTTTGGATCAAGAGGAAATCGTGAAAGTGGATTTTCTTTCCATCTATTCTCCGCCGTCAGCGGAACACTGGCTTGGCACAGACTACGGAGGGCGCGACGTGTTTGGCCAGCTCATCATCGGCGCCCGCAATTCGTTTACGATCGGGCTGGCCATTACGCTCATCACTGGGGCGATCGGCCTCATTGTCGGATTGGTGGCCGGCTATTTCGGCGGCTGGATTGACAATGTCATTATGCGCATCATCGATTTTATTCTCGTTCTGCCGTTTTTGATGCTCGTTATTGTTTTTGTCGCCATTGTGCCTAAATATAATGTATTGACGTTCATTTTGATCATGAGCGCGTTTTTGTGGACGGGCAAAGCCCGGCTGATCCGCGCCAAAACGCTGGCCGAGCGCGAGCTGGATTATGTCAGCGCGTCAAAAACGCTCGGCACGCCAGATTGGAAAATCATTATTTTTCAAATTTTGCCCAACCTCAGCTCGATCATTATCGTCAATTTGACGTTAAGTTTGGCGGGCAACATCGGCATCGAGTCCGGGCTCACGTATCTTGGCTTCGGGCTGCCGGAGAGCACGCCGAGCTTAGGGACGTTGGTCAGCTATGCGACCAACCCGGATGTTTTGCAAAACAAATGGTGGGTTTGGTTGCCTGCGTCATTGCTTATTTTAGTGATGATGCTGTGCATAAATTTCATCGGCCAAGCGCTGAAACGTGCGGCTGATGCAAGACAACGACTAGGATAAGGGGGAAGAAAATGTGAAGAGAAAATGGCTGGCGGCTCTCGCCGCGCTCTTGCTCGTGCTCGCCGGGTGCACGGGCAAATCCGACACAACGAGCGGAAAGGGCAACAATAACGAAAAACCGGCGGCTCAGAAGGAAGACATCAGCAAATTCCCGATGACGGTGAAAAACGACGGGAAAATCATCGATGGCGGCGTGTTGAAATACGGCCTTGTGTCCGATACGCCGTTTGAAGGGACGCTCAGCTATGCATTCTACACCGGAGCGCCCGACGCAGAGATTTTGCAATTTTTTGACGAGTCGCTTTTCCGGACGAACGGTGACTATGAAATTACAAATGATGGGGCTGCCACGTATGAGTTGTCGGATGATAAAAAGACGATGACAATCCGTATTAAAGACAATGTGAATTGGCATGACGGCCAGCCGGTGACCGCTGAAGACTTGGAGTATGCGTATTTGGTCATCGGCCATAAAGATTACACCGGCGTCCGCTATGGCGATGCGCTCATCCAAGGGATCGTCGGGATGGAAGAATATCACAGCGGCAAAGCGGATAAAATTTCCGGCATTAAAGTCATCGACAAAAAGACGTTGACGATCACATGGAAACAGGCCAATCCGTCGGTGTTGACCGGCATTTGGGCGTATCCGCTGCCGAAGCATTACTTGAAAGACATTCCGATCAAAGACTTGGCGAAATCGGATAAAATCCGGAAAAACCCGATCGGGTTCGGTCCGTTTAAAGTGAAGAAAATCGTTCCGGGCGAGTCGGTAGAGTTTGTTCGCAATGATGACTACTGGGCTGGCAAACCGAACTTGGAAGGCGTCATTTTGAAAGTCGTCAGCCCGCAAGTCGTCCTGCAAGCGCTGAAAAAAGGCGAAATTGACGTCGCTGAGTTCCCGACTGACCAATATTTGAACGCGAAAGGGACGAAAAACATTCAGTTTATCGGTAAAGTGGATTTGGCGTACAACTATATCGGCTTTAAACTCGGCCATTGGGATGCGAAAAAGCAGGAAAACGTAATGGACAATCCGAAATTCCAAAACAAAAAACTGCGCCAAGCCATGGCGTACGCCATCAACAACCAAGAGGTGGCCGACCGCCTGTATCATGGTTTGCGCTTCCCGGCGACCACGCTGATCCCGCCGTCGTTCCCGGGCTATCATGACAGCTCCATCAAAGGGTATACGTACAATCCGGAAAAAGCGAAACAATTGCTGGATGAAGCGGGATATAAAGATGTGGATGGCGATGGCCTCCGCGAAGATCCAAACGGCAAAAAATTCAAGATCAACTTCTTGGCGATGAGCGGTGGGGACATCGCTGAACCGCTGGCCAAATTTTATATGCAATGCTGGAGAGATGTGGGCCTCGATGTTCAGCTTGTAGACGGACGCTTGGCGGAGTTCAACTCCTTCTACGATATGGTCGAAAAAGACGATCCGAAAGTGGATGTCTACGCCGCCGCTTGGGGAACTGGAACGGACGTCGACCCGTACGGATTGTACGGCCGCAACGTCATGTTCAACTACTCGCGTTGGGTGAATGAGAAAAACGATGAACTGTTGGAAAAAGGCCATTCCGAACAGGCGTTTGACAAGGAGTATCGCCGGAAAATTTACAGCGAGTGGCAAAAGCTAATGAACGAAGAAGTTCCGGTCATCCCGACGTTGTATCGTTCGGCCATTTATGCCGTCAACAACCGCGTTGCCAACTTCACGGTCGATCCGAGCTCGAAGCTGACGTGGAAAGATGTCGGCGTCACGTCCGAGCAGCCAGAAGTGGCGGAATAAACAAAAAAGCGATTGCTTCTATGGGATTCGATATGGTAACATGAAAGACAAATGATCATACGTCTTATCAAGAGTGGGCGAGAGAACGGGCTTGATGACCCCACAGCAACCTGTCGCCGGCAAGGTGCTAACACCCGCAAAGCGGTCTCGCTTTGGATGATAAGAACGGTTGCCCCCTTTCGCATCATTCCGAGGCGAAAGGGGTTTTTGTCGATAGGGGGTGAAGGGGGAAATAGTGAAGAGGGACATGTCGATCCGAGCTTGCATGGCCGCTCATCTCCGTGCCGCTGCGTTCGCCGTTCATGTCATGCGCTGCGTGCAGGCGGAGCTGATTCGGTTTGACCCTGAAGCGGCGGTTCATGTCGACCGTGGGGACGGATACGTTCATTTGTATGGGGAAGCGCAAGGAACAGCCTTTTCGTTGTTGTTGACCAACAGTGAGGCGGACGAATGGAAGGCGGACGGACCGTACGCCCTTGACCGCTACATATGGACAGAGCTTGGGAAAAAAGGGATTTTTCCAATGCGGATGACGCCGTATTTACAAGCTGTATGGTTAATGGAGTCATAGAAAGGAAGAGGACGAATGGCAGTCAAAAAATTTGAACATGTCGGCATTCAAGTGAAAGACATCGAAGCATCGAAAGAGTTTTATCTTAATTAGGCGAGAAGACTCCCACTTCAACGAAGCGAAGCGGAGTAAGTGGGAGATGAATCGCCTTAACTATATTCTGCTGAAAATAGGATAGATTCAGTAAAATATAGTATAATATAGTTAGATGGGAGGTGAAAAAATGTATTTTTGTATCAAACAACAGCTAAATGGTTTGACCAAAGAAGAATACTTGACTCTTCGAGAACTGTGCCATATTGCCAAGAACATGTACAACGTCGGATTGTAAATTGGCAAACTTGTCATTGGCTATGCGGAAACATGGCAACGCAATATTAATCTAGGAAAAAAGACAAATCAAAACTTTGTCAATATTCCTCTCGGTAACATAAAAGAAAAACTAGAATATCTTTGTGAATTTTACGGCATTGAATTCTTGAAACAGGAAGAATCCTATACGTCTCAAGCCAGCTTTTTTGACGGCGATGAGATTCCTGAATATAATGCCGACAATCCAAAAGAATATAAGTTCAGCGGCAAACGTATTAAGCGCGGCTTGTATCGAACAAAGTCTGGCAAACTAATTAATGCTGATGTCAATGGCGCATTAAACATCTTAAAGAAAAGTAAAGCTGTAGACCTGAGTGTCTTATGCTCTAGCGGCGAAGTGGACACGCCTCAAAGAATAAGGATTGCTTGAAGCAGTCAAACTTCTTTGGAAGCCCCCACTTCAAATTTTCGCTAGAAAATTAAGTGGGGGTAGTTCACATCGGTTGTTCCACGAGGCCAAGCAGGCCGAGGAAGACGCGCGCGTCGACCCTGTGGAGCGCGGCCTCCGCTATATGGAGGCGCATTTTCGCGATCCGTCGCTCACGCTTGAGCGGGTCGCGGCCGCCGCCGGGCGCAGCCCCGCGTATTTCAGTCATTTGTTGTCGAAAAAGCGCGGCGTGACGTTTCGCCAGTGGCTGACCAACCGGCGGCTTGAGGAAGCGAAACGGCTGCTTCGGCAGACGGATTTGTCGATTAAAGAAATCGCCGAACAAACCGGGTTTCGCACCGCCCATTATTTGATGCGCGTCTTTAAAGCCGAACTGAACCAGACGCCGACCGCCTACCGCGATGAACAACGGCTGAAACCGTCATCACCGCGGTAGGCGGTTTTGTCTGTGGCAAAGCGCAGCCTTGCCGGATCGCGGGCGAGAGGGGGCGGCGTATGTTTCAAAAGAAATGGATCGATATCGAAAAAAATGAACAAATAAAACGGAGAGGAAATAGAAAATTCAAAAAAATGTGATTACTTTTAAAAGACGTGCGCCTATCTTCTCCTTCTTCGCTCCCTTACAATGAAAAGCAAAGAGGAAAAAGGAGAGGATGACGATGGCAGAAAAACGGACCGTCAGCCCGCCCGCGGGAACTGAGCGGCGGGCGAAAGGATGGATTCAAGAAGCGGCGCTGCGGATGCTGAACAACAATTTGCATCCCGATGTCGCCGAGCGGCCGGATGAATTGATCGTCTACGGCGGCATCGGCAAGGCGGCGCGCAACTGGGAATGCTACGAGGCGATTGTGGACACCCTTCTTCGTTTAGAAAACGATGAAACGTTGCTCATTCAATCCGGCAAGCCGGTGGCGGTATTTCGCACGCATCCGGACGCCCCGCGCGTGCTGATCGCCAACTCCAACCTCGTGCCCGCATGGGCGACGTGGGATCATTTCCATGAGCTCGACAAAAAAGGATTGATCATGTACGGACAAATGACGGCTGGCAGCTGGATTTACATCGGCAGCCAAGGAATCGTTCAAGGAACGTATGAAACGTTTGCCGAAGTGGCGCGCCAGCACTTTGGCGGCACGCTGGCCGGGACGATCACGCTAACCGCCGGCCTTGGCGGCATGGGCGGGGCGCAGCCGCTCGCGGTGACGATGAATGGCGGCGTCTGCCTCGCTGTCGAAATCGATCCGGCCCGCATTCAGCGCCGCCTTGATACGAAATATCTCGACACGATGACCGACAGCTTGGAGGCGGCGCTTGCGATGGCGAAACGAGCGAAGGAAGAGAAAAAAGCGCTGTCAATCGGCCTTGTCGGCAATGCGGCTGAAGTGTTGCCGCGTCTCGTCGAAATGGGCTTTGTTCCGGACGTCTTGACCGATCAAACGTCCGCCCATGATCCGTTGAACGGCTACATCCCGGCTGGCCTTACGCTTGATGAGTCCGCCGAACTCAGGGCGCGCGATCCGAAGCAGTACATCGCCCGCGCGAAACAGTCGATCGCCGCGCATGTGCGGGCGATGCTGGCGATGCAAAAGCAAGGGGCGGTGACGTTTGATTACGGCAACAACATCCGCCAAGTGGCAAAAGACGAAGGGGTGGACGACGCCTTTTTCTTCCCGGGCTTTGTGCCGGCCTACATCCGCCCGCTCTTTTGCGAAGGAAAAGGGCCGTTCCGCTGGGTGGCGCTCTCGGGCGACCCTGAGGATATTTACAAAACCGATGAAGTCATTTTGCGTGAATTTCGCGACAATGAGCGGCTTTGCCATTGGATTCGCATGGCGCAAAAACGCATTCAATTCCAAGGGCTGCCGGCGCGCATTTGTTGGCTCGGCTACGGCGAGCGGGCGAAATTTGGCAAAATCATCAACGACATGGTGGCCAAAGGCGAGCTGAAAGCGCCGATCGTCATCGGCCGCGATCATTTGGATTCGGGCTCCGTCGCTTCGCCGAACCGAGAGACGGAAGGAATGAAAGACGGAAGCGACGCCATCGCCGACTGGCCGATTTTAAACGCGCTGTTGAATGCGGTTGGGGGCGCGAGCTGGGTGTCGGTTCACCACGGCGGCGGCGTCGGCATGGGCTACTCGATTCACGCCGGCATGGTCATCGTCGCCGACGGCACAAAAGAGGCGGAAAAACGGCTGGAGCGCGTGTTGACGACCGACCCGGGGCTTGGTGTGGTCCGCCACGCCGACGCTGGGTATGAGCTCGCCATTCGGACAGCGAAAGAAAAAGGCATCGATATGCCGATGCTCAAGTAGAAAGGGGGATCCATATGCGCCCGCTTTTTGTCCGCCGCGCCCGCCAGCTCGTCACGCTGGCGGGAAGCTCCGCGGCTCCGCTTGTCAAGGAGAAGATGAGCGATCTAGGCATCATCGAAAACGGCAGCGTCTGGATCGAAAACGGCACGATCGTGGCGGTTGGTGCGGACGATGAACTGGCCCGCCAATTTGCCGATCGGCTCGCCGAAGCGGAAGTCATTGACGCTAAGGGCAAAACGGTGACGCCTGGGCTTGTCGATCCTCATACTCATCTCGTTTACGCCGGCAGCCGCGAACACGAATGGACGATGCGCCTTCATGGAGCGACGTACATGGAAATCATGAACGCAGGCGGCGGCATTCATGCCACGACAAAAGCGACGCGCGAGGCGTCGGAAGAGATGTTGTATGAAGAAAGCAAGCGGCGGCTCGATCAGTTTTTGCTTCATGGGGTCACGACCGTCGAGGCGAAAAGCGGCTACGGCTTAAGCCTTGAGCATGAAATCAAGCAGCTGGAAATTGCCAAGCGGCTTCACGACACCCACCCGGTCGATGTCGTCTCCACGTTTCTTGGCGCCCACGCCGTTCCGCCGGAGTGGAAGCACGATCCGGATGAATACGTCCGCCTTGTCATCGACGAGATGATTCCCGAAGCGGCCCGCCTTGGGTTGGCCGAGTTCAACGATGTCTTTTGCGAGCGCGGCGTGTTTACGCCTGAACAAGCCCGCCTCATTTTGGAAGCAGGGAAAGCGCACGGCTTGACGCCGAAAATTCACGCTGATGAAATCGAACCGTACGGCGGGGCGGAACTGGCCGCCGAAGTCGGCGCCATCTCCGCCGACCACCTGCTTCGCGCGTCAGACGAAGGAATCCGCCGCATGGCCGATCGCGGCGTCATCGGCGTTCTCTTGCCAGGCACGGCGTTTTTCCTCATGACCCAAGCCGCCGATGCCCGCCGTTTGATCGACGCCGGCGTTCCCGTCGCTTTGGCGACCGACTGCAACCCTGGTTCGTCGCCGACCGTCTCGCTGCCGCTTGTCATGAGCCTAGCCTGCCTGCATATGGGCATGACTCCCGCTGAAGCGATGGCCGCCGCCACGATCAATGCCGCCCACGCCATCGGCCGCGGGCATCTCGTCGGCAGCCTCGAGCCGGGGAAGAAGGCGGATTTGGTCATTTTCAACGTTCCGAATTATGTGCAGATCATGTACCATTACGGCGTCAACCATGCGGAGACGGTGATCAAAGGTGGAAAGGTGGTGGTGAACGACGGCAAGGTGTACATCTGAAGGGGGAATGGTCTTCCGTCGAGGTGTTTAGCGACCGGGAGCGGTTATGCTTCCGGCCGTGCTGTCGTCTTTAGCCTGTAGAAGAACAAATGGGGGTGGAGGAGAATGAAAACGGATACAAACATGGCGCCATCCGTGCCGACGCCAACGCCGGCCAGCGGGGCATGGAAGTTTTTCGTCTTTAGTGCCATCGGCATTTTCGTATTTTTCGTTCCGGTGTCAATTGGCGGCACATCATCGATTTTGCTCGATCATATTGTGACATGGATCCGCACCCAGTTTTCAGCACTTGTTCCTTATTATGCTCTGATCGTGATCGCTCTCGGTGCAATTTATCCATTTTATAAAAAAACGTGGAACAAGGATGCCGTAACAGTCGTTTTTTCGCTGCTGAAAGTTGTTGGGCTGATTACGGCGGTCATGTTGGTGTTTCGCATCGGTCCGTCATGGTTGTTTCAGCCGAATATGGGACCGTTCTTATATGACAAGCTCGTCATTTCCGTCGGACTTCTTGTGCCGATTGGCTCCGTCTTTCTCGCCATGCTCGTTGGCTATGGGCTTTTAGAATTTGTCGGCGTATGGATGCAGCCGATCATGCGTCCGATTTGGAAAACGCCGGGCCGTTCGGCGATCGACGCCGTCGCCTCCTTTGTCGGCAGCTACTCGATCGGTCTATTGATCACCAATAAAGTGTTCAAAGAAGGCAAATACACCGTGAAAGAAGCAGCGATCATCGCTACCGGCTTTTCCACCGTATCGGTGACATTTATGGTCGTTGTCGCGAAAACATTGGGGCTCATGCCAATCTGGAACACGTATTTTTGGGTGACATTTCTCGTGACGTTTGCCGTTACAGCGCTGACCGCCCGGCTTTGGCCGCTGAGCCGCATGAGCGACGAGTATTACGACGGCAAAGGAGATCCCGAACAAAAAGTGACGGGAAGCTATATGAAGCAAGCTTGGTCCGAGGCGATGAAAGCGGTAGGACAGTCAAAAGGGATTGGGACAAACATATGGGAGAACTTGCGCGATGGCTTCATCATGACGATGGGCATTTTGCCTTCCATTATGTCAGTCGGACTGATCGGGCTGCTGCTCGCTGAATATACGCCGTTGTTTGACTGGTTGGGCTACCTGTTCTACCCATTCACCCTTCTGTTGCAAATCCCTGAACCGTTGTTGGCTGCGAAAGCTTCGGCCATTGAAATCGCGGAAATGTTTTTGCCCGCTTTGCTTGTCACCGAAGCTCCGCTTGTCACAAAATTCATTATTGCGGTTGTATCCGTATCAGCGATCCTATTCTTTTCCGCTGTCATTCCATGCATTTTATCTACAGAAATTCCGCTCAGCTTGCCGAGGCTGCTGGTCATCTGGTTCGAACGCACCGTCTTGACGCTCGTCCTCACCGCTCCGCTTGCGTACTGGCTGCTTTGACAACGGGTTGGCGCCTGGGGGGTTATGTTCCTTTCATCTTGGGAATAAGCGAGGAGAACCCGACTTCTAAGCGATAGCGAAAGTCGGGGAGGAATCGCTAAAAATATGATATCATTAAATTAGTGAAAGGTGGTGAAAATGTGAAACATTTGCTAGTCATCGTAATCCTTTTTTCTTTATCCGCATGCAGTATATGGGAAAAGAATGAAAAACAAGCCCAAAATGCTGAATCTACAGCTTCGGTAAAAGAGATGAGTGATATTGAAAAAATACCTGTTAAAATAGATCAAAAAGTAATCAGTCATATCAATTGGGAAGTAAGCCCGGTTTTTCAATCTGGAAATTATAAAATGCGCGGAGTACCAAACAAAGTGGGTTTCATTGATGCACCGTTTATAGCAAACAAAGATAGCAAATACATGTGGCATTTCTGGGGGGACTCCATTCCAGAAGGAGAACTGACAATCGTTGCAGTGAAAAAAGGCAGCAACGATATAGCTCCTGCGTTAACACTAGACGGAAAAACCGTTTGGACAACGGGAGTTCCAGGAGGTCCGAATAATGGTGCAGACGCACATATACCATCAAATATAAGGCTTGGTGAATCGGGAAAATGGGCATTACTCGTCTATCTTGGAAAAACGTACTGGGATTACGTTGTAATCGACGTAAATTGAACGCTCTCCCACTTACGCTCACGCTGGGAAGTGGCGGTCTTCTCGGTTCGAGATGACAAAATAACAAGTGAAGCCAAAGGTGTTGCTGCACCTTCAGCCCCGCAATAGACGGTTCCCATAAAGGGGGTCGGCGCGAGCAGAAGGAAATAATCCGCCTAAGCGCCTCGTTAACTTAAGGGTGGATTATTTCTTTTGATTGTGCGACAGTATTGAAACCATGCGACTTGCGAAAAAACATCAATGCTTCAAATACTGTCATCGGCATCACCCCCTTCCAAATCAGGGGAGGCCGATCCACCCTCAAGTCACCGTAACATATTCACATAGTTAAGAGATTCGTTTACCGTTTTTGAAAGCCTGTCCACCTCCGAGACAGGCTTTCACGTCGTTTCCCGCTGCTGCTTTAACAAATCGCGAATTTCTGTCAATAGCTCCTCCTCTTTCGTCAGCGTCGGTGCGGTTTCCTTCACCTCTTCCTGCTTTTTCACCCGTTCATACAGCGTGTTGATCAATTTCACAAACAGGAAAATCGAAAACGCGATGATCAAAAAATCGACGACTGTTTGGATAAACGCCCCATATTTCACTTCCGCTTTGCCGACTTTCCACGACAGGCCGCTGAAATTGATGCCTCCCAACAATAAGCCGACGAGCGGCATGATGATGTCATTGACGAGCGAAGAAACGATTTTGCCAAATGCCCCGCCGATAATGACCCCGACGGCCAAGTCGATGACATTGCCGCGGACGGCGAATTTTTTAAACTCGTTCCACATGGTCATCTCCTTCCGAAGAAAATGTTCGTCTGCTATTATACCCGACCGGCCGCAACATTGAAACTTTTTAGTTTAAATCGTAGCAAATCAATTGGTTTTATAGTATTATAGAATACGTTCATCAACCAAAACAAAAGGGGGAACGCATCGTGGAAATGACCGCACAACAACGAGACGTTCGCGCGAAACAGGCAGCAAACGCCCCGAAAAATCCAACCGCATGGATCATTGCGGTCTCCTGTTTTGTGTTAATCGGCGGAGCACTGTTCTTATATAGCCGCGTGTCTTGGCAACAGGCGCTTTTGTACGTGCTGGGTGCGTTTGGCGGCTTTGTGCTTTATCAAGCCCATTTCGGTTTTACTTCGGCCTGGCGGAAATTCATTTTGTACCGTCAAGGGGAAGGCATTCGAGCACAGATGGTCATGATGGCGGTGGCAAGTGCGTTGTTTTTGCCGTTGCTGATAAAAGGATCGATATTCGGCCATTCCGTTGCTGGGAATGTGCATGAAGTCGGCATTGCTGTCATGATTGGTGCCTTTATTTTCGGGATCGGCATGCAGCTGGGTGACGGCTGCGCGTCCGGGACGCTGTACCATATTGGCGGCGGTGATACGAACGGTGTCGTCACCTTGATCGGGTTTATCGCTGGATCGGTCATTGCGACGACGCATTTTGATGTTTGGATGCGTATGCCGCACGTCGATCCGATTTCGCTTATTGCTTCGTTTGGTGCATGGGGCGGCTTTCTGCTGCAACTTGTTTTGCTGGCGGTTGTCTATTATGTCGTGACGGTGATGGAAAAGCGGCGCCACGGCAAGCTGTTGACGACACCGCTTGAACACCGCCACGGATGGAAAACCATTTACAAAGGCCCATGGTCATTGTTGGTTGGCGCGTTATTATTGGCGCTGATGAACGTGCTTGTTCTCATGTTCAAAGGTTCGCCGTGGGGCATCACATCCGCCTTCGCCCTTTGGGGAGCGAAGTTCGTGCAGCTGTTTGGCGTCGATCCGACCGCTTGGGCGTACTGGCAAGATGAAGCGAAACGGCAGGCGCTCGCGAATCCGCTCTACTACGATACAACGACGGTCATGGACATTAGCTTAATGTTCGGCGCCTTATTGGCGGCAGCGCTCGCGGGCCGCTATACGAAGCCTGTGCAATGGAAGCGTCCGACGCGCATGACGATCGGTGCGCTGATCGGCGGCCTGATGATGGGATACGGTGCCCGGTTGGCGTTCGGCTGCAACATCGGCGCGTATTTCAGCGGCATCGCTTCCTTCAGCGTCCATGGTTGGATTTGGTTTGTGTTTGCTTTCCTTGGCAGCTTGATCGGTGTCAAGTTGCGTCCGTATTGTGCGTACAAAAACTAAACGTTCGAACATCGGCATCCCGTCGTTTTGGCGGGGTGCTTTCTTTATGCAGGACGGCATATGGTACAATGGGCAGTGAGGCTTCGACAAGAGCAGCTGCCTGCTTGTTTGAAATCGTTTTCCTTGTTTTGGGAGAGCGGAAGGAGGACAGCGGTGTTCATTGGGAGAGGAGGGAAAAGGCATGCGGCAAGCGGCCTCGATCGTCTGCATCGGCGGGGCGAATGTCGATCGGAAAGCGCGGTTGCTTGCGCCGTTTCAGCTCGGCACGTCTCATCCCGTCACCACGACGCAAACCGCGGGCGGGGTGGCGAGAAACATCGCCGAAAACTTAGGGCGGCTTGCTCAACCTGTTTCGCTCGTCAGCACCGTTGGCGATGATCGCGATGGACAGTGGCTCATTGACGTGACGAGCCGATATGTCAATACGAGCTTCATCATGCGAACGCCAAAAGCGAACACCGGGACGTATACAGCGGTGCTTGATGAACACGGCGAGATGGTTCTCGCCTTGGCGGATATGGCCATTTATGATACAGTGGGGGAAGAATGGCGAAAGCAACAATGGACTCGGCTCGGTCCGATTTCTGCAGTTGTGCTTGATACAAATTTCCCGGAGGATGTCATTCGTTCGGTGATTGCACAATGTCGCCAAGAGGACATCCCGCTTTGTGCCGTGACGGTGTCGGTTCCGAAAGTCAAGCGATTGCCCAGCGATTTGTCTGGTGTGACGTGGTTTGTCACGAATGAAGCGGAGGCGAAGGAATTTGTGGGACGCGACGGACATACGGACGACATCATGAAACCGATCCTTCAAGCCGGCGCCCAGAACGTTGTCGTCACGCGCGGCGCAAACGGCGTCGCGTACGCCACCAAGCAAGGGGAAACAGAAGCGATTGCGGCGCCGAAGGTTGAGGTCACCGACGCCACCGGAGCGGGCGACGCCTTTGCGGCTGGATTTTTGTACGGCGTCTTAGGCGGACATACGGTGGAAGACGCCTGCCGCTTTGGGATGAGCAGCGCGGCGCTTACGCTGCAAACGGCCGAAACGGTGCATCCCGCTTTGAATGAACACCTGTTGCAAGCCGCCTATGCGCGGTATTTTTGCGAAGGGGGAACGAAGTGATATGAATGATTTTCTCGTCTTTTCCGAAGAAGTCGCTCAAGCGAAGGCCGAAAAAAAGCCGATTGTCGCCTTAGAATCAACGATCATCTCGCATGGCATGCCGTATCCGGAAAACGTGCAGACGGCGAAAGACGTCGAGCGGATCATCCGCGACCGCGGCGCCGTGCCGGCGACGATCGCCATTTTAAACGGAAACATCAAAATCGGGTTGACCGAAGACGAACTTGAACAGCTCGGGACAAGCCGCGATGTAGAAAAAGTGAGCCGCCGCGACTTGCCGTATGTCGTCGCCATGAAGAAACACGGGGCGACGACCGTGGCGGGGACGATGATTTGCGCCCAGATGGCGGGCATCCGCGTATTTGCGACCGGCGGCATCGGCGGCGTGCACCGCGGCGCCGAACAGACGATGGACATCTCGGCTGACTTGCAGGAACTCTCGCGCACCAACGTCGCGGTCGTCTGCGCCGGGGCAAAATCAATTTTGGATTTAGGGTTGACGCTTGAATACCTCGAGACGCACGGCGTTCCGGTCATCGGCTATCAGACGGACGTCCTGCCGGCGTTCTATTCGCGGACGAGCCCGTTTCGCGTCGACTATCGCCTCGACAGCGTGGAAGAAATCGCTCAGTTCATCGAAACGAAATGGAAGCTTGGGTTAAACGGCGGTGTTGTGATCGCCAATCCCGTCCCAAAAGAAGAGGAGCTCGAGGAGTCGTATATCACCGCCATCATCGAACAAGCGCTCAACGAAGCAGAAAAGCAGCACATCACCGGCAAAGCGGTCACCCCGTTTTTGCTTGACCGTGTGAAAACATTAACCGGAGGCAAAAGCTTAAAAGCAAACATCGCCTTAGTGAAAAACAACGCCGCCTTGGCGGCCGACCTTGCCCGAGAGCTTTCTTGATGCGAACGCCCCCGCCTTGATGAAGGACGGGGGCATGATGGCGGTGGAGGATTTATCGAGCGTGAAGCAAATGGCGGATTTTTCGATCGTGCTGGGCGATTTTGACGGAGTGGAAGTCGACCGTTTCTTGTGTTTCAACTGGTTCGACGCGGATGTGGCCGAGTTTCGCTTCGAGCCGTTCGAACCGTTCGTTCACGGTGCGCTCCAACTGGGCGATCTGCCGCTCAAACCGTCCGTCCATCTCCTCAATGCGCTTGTCCATTTCATCCGTTTTTTCATTCAACGCTTGGACTTGGCGTTGGAGCGAGTCGAATTTCTCAAACAAGCGAGTTTGCGAGAAGGAACAACAGTTTCAAATCTGGCGGGATTTCGTTTATGATGGATAAAGGAGGGGCGCTGCTATGGCTGAAATGATCACGTATTCATCTTTTGCCACTGACTGGCTGCCGATCACCATCGTTGCGGCCGCTGTCGCTGTCAGTGTTTTCATTGGTATTCTTATTATAAAAAAACAGAAATCGTGAACCCGTCGTGAGGCTAGCTGAACGTCGACACCCAGCCGATACTACGGGCGAAATCGGCAGCGGGAAAAGTAGAAAAGTGCTGCGAAAAGCAAGTACACGTACTTTGGCTAAAAAAACAGCCTGCCTTCGCGCATGGAAGCGAGAGGCGGGCTTGTTGCTTAACAAAGACTTAAACCTATTTGAAAACGTTTACCAATAATGTACAATGCTTATTCCCAAAATGAATGGTAAAGTTGATTGATGCCAACCCGATATAGTATGTTAAAAGAAAAGGTTAATAAAAATTAACATTAATATCGGTTTATGACTCTATTTTGTGTTAAAAATAATTAACACCAAGGAGGTGTGATGATGGAGATTAAACAAACGATCGCGAAAAATCTAAATCGGGTCAAAAAAGAGATGGGGTTGAAGAATCAAGATTTAGCCGAATTGATGGGCGTGACGAGACAAACGATTGCCAAATATTTAAAAGGGGAACAAATTCCTGACAGTGCAAAATTATTTCTTCTGTCGCGACACTTGAATATCCCGATGAAGGATTTGATCGTTTCTTCAGATGATCAGCGTGAACCAATGTCTTCTTTCATGTTTCGCGCGGATAACCCTAAAGAAAACTTTCGTCTGATTGATCAAAATCAAGTGAATCGGATCATGGATGAGTATTATGAGCTGCTTGCCTCTTTTGGAGAGGCTAGTGTTGCTTATTTGCCCCCGACGTATAAAGTAAAGCTCGTTGATCATGAGTTAACGGAGGAGCATAAAACCATTATTCGACAAGCAGCGGAACAAACGAGGAAAATGTTTGGCCTTGATCATGTGATCCCAAGCGATATTTATGCGGTTTTAGAGCGCCATGGTATACATGTCATCGCGTTGAAAACGATTGATAAAAAAATTGATGGTTTATCGGCTTACTCCGAGGAAAAAGGAGCTTTTATTTTCCTTAATGATCACGACGAAATACCTGAGGAACGAAAACGGTTCAGCGTCATTCACGAACTTGGCCATCTTATTTTTCATCGCGAGGAGTACCGAAGTGATCTTAGCTCTCTTACTTACAGCAGCGCAAGAAGGGAAATCAATGAAAAAGTCGCCACGTTGTTTGCAAGCTACTTTCTTATTCCTCGCGAACAGTTGCGGGAATATGCTTATTATTTTAAACGATATGTTACCCTTGAAACGATTATGGAGCTTAAGCGCCAATTTTTTGTCAGTGCTGAAGCCTTCATGAGGGCCTTATTGGATGAACAATACATTTCCGGAAGGACGTACGGCCATTTGCGAAAAATGTTGCGGGAGCAAGGATATAAAGAACAAGAACCCGCTCCAATCGAGTATATTCCCAAAAACCGCAAACTGACCTATTTTGTGAAACAGGCGTATTTTGAGGGGAGCATTACGATTAACAAAGTATGCGAAATCCTTGGATGCGATTTGCGGACTGCTAGAGAAATGGTCAAGGGATGGTATAAGGAGCATGGATGTTCAGAAAATACGGGGGCTTTATAAAAAGGGAGCGGTGGTGGACAACAATGTGTTAAACGATTTTTATGAGTTGGACAGGATGGATTTACTGACGAGAGTGTTTGGCCGAGTGTGTGTTCCCGAAAGTATTTTGTGGAATGAGACTCCTGACGATATCCGGACGGCTTTGCGACAAATCGATTACGAAACGGTCTCTTTGCATACGGAAGAGGGATACGGGCTCATGTATCAGCTGCTGACAGAATGGACAGGTTTGAGCGAATATGATGCAGAACTGATTGCCATTGCCGGTCAAGATATGATTGTATGCACATCGAATGAAAAAAGGATCATCAATGCATGTGAAAGTTATGGCATCGAATATACGGGAACTTTAGGAATTTTATGTTGCGCGTATGAGCGTCGGTTGATCGGACGGGAAGAATTCAAGGGATTGATTGACCGGTTGTTTTCCGATGAGTGCAGCTGCCACTTGCATCCGAGGTTGAAGAACCAAATTTATAAACAGTATCATTTGCAAGATGTGTAGCCGTGTTGAACAAGACTAGCGCCTTTTGCATTGAAATAGGGAACGGTCCTGTCTGGATGCGATTCAAGGACGGCCTTTCTTTGAGAACATTCCACGTCTTCCACCAAAAACTGGCCGCAAAGACCCATGTGGCAACGGGCAAAAACGTATAAAACGTGCTCCGGGCAGTAGCAACGCTGTTTTCGATCAAAGAAACAACCCGCCCCATGCGCTGAAGCAGGGAGCGGGTTTTCCGTTAAAACGCCACCGCCATCAAGCTTAAGCTTCCATACTGGTACTCGCGGAACAACACGCGCGGCGCCCCGCCGCGATCGCCTGCGCCGTAAGCGATCCAATACGGCGCGAGGTGTTCGGGGGTCGGTACGGCCTGCTTGGCGTAAGGTGCTTTTTCTTCATAATGGAATACATCCTCACTGCGGGCGGCTGACTCGCGCAACAGCCAGTCATCAAAAGCGGCCGCCCAGCTTTCTGCCTCCGCATGCCCTTCCCAACGGAGCGCCATCAAATTGTGCACCGTCCCGCCGCTGCCGATGACCATCAATCCTTCGTCACGCAATGGACGCAGCGCCTCACCAAGCTGGAACAATTGCTTCGGCGTCCACCACGGCACGACCGACGCTTGCACAATCGGGAATATCCGCTTTTGGAAATAAGCGGTAGAGCAGCACCCACGAACCGTGATCCAACCCCCGGGTCCGATCGACGGCCACTTCCGCCACACCGCCTAGGCGCTCCCGCACGCGCTCCGCCCACTCGACCGACCCGCGCGCCGGATACACCACTTCATACAACTCGCGCGGAAATCCGGAAAAATCATAAATCATCTCATACGTTCCTTCCACTGCCGAAACCGTCGGCTTGCGCGTCATCCAATGCGCTGTAAAGACGACGATCGCCTTCGGGGACATTCCTTCTCCGAGCTTTGTCAGAAAGGATGTATAGGCATGGTCCTCGATCGCCAACATCGGCGATCCGTGAGCGAGAAATAGGGCGGGGGGTCTCATCGTTCCATTCCTCCCTTGAACCATATTGACAAATCTGCTTGCGGCCTAATGCCGCCTCCAAACGATTCGCCGAAAAACGGCGCCGGAATTTCTCATCCCTAGTGTAGCATAAACATCTTTTGCTCTTTTATGCACACGCTTTCTTAAACCGTGCGATGGAGGTTTGAATCCGCTCGGGACCGCTGCTGAACCTCCTTGCGATGCGGGGGGGTTCGTTTTTATCATCGACTGACTTCGTTTTAATGAGAAAGGTTCGTTCGTGATCAGTAGGTTTGTAGTGTATAAAAACATAAATTCCACAAAAAACGACAATGTTTTGGAAGCCAATTTTGGTAAAATAAAATTATGCGAACAATACTAAGGGAGCAAAGCTTCATCAAGCAGATTGATAAATATGATCTTGGTGGCTTATACTTTGAGAAGATAGTTTAGTTTTTCTTCTGACCGTCTATGACACTGCCTTATCACTAATTTAGGGGAAAAGAGGATATCCTTATGAACATACATAAGATCAGGGCGGAATGGGCAGCGTTAGAATCTAGATGGCATAAGTTGCTTTTTCTCGTCGGTTTACGAAACGAAGAAGGTCAATCGCTGTCAAAAATGCTTAATGTTCCTTATTTGAACTTGAACCGTCACTTAAGCGAAAAACTGCAAAACATTCCTAAAGCAAGTTACCCTTTGCAAGTCGGAGAAATATTAAACAAGTGGATGGAAGAATATGATGAAACTGCATTTTGTCTTGGGGATATGGAAATTTTATTCGATAAACAATTGCAACAACATCCGATAAGATTGTTAGAGAATTTAAGCAAACGTTTCAAATTGATTGTGTGTTGGCCTGGACAATATGATGGAAAATCATTAACATACGCCATACCTGCACATCCAGAATATTTTACCTGTAGCGATTTTGAAGGGATCGTCATCACTGTATAAAAGGGGGAACATTCTATATGCTGAGATATAGTGATTTAATCCAATTCGAACCGATTGAATCTGTTGTACAGCTGCGTGATGCGGATGATAAAGAGCGCGCGTTCCATTTGCTTGATACATACGTTATTTCAGACCGTATGGCCGAACAGTTGGACGAAATCATCCTTGAGCACATTCAGTTTGATCGTATGGTCGATAACAAAGGGCTGTTGATTGTTGGAAACTACGGTACAGGGAAATCGCACTTAATGAGTGTCATCTCTACCATTGCCGAGCAGCCGGGTGCAAGCGAACATATTAAAAACGAGCAGGTGGCAAAGAAAGCAAAGGAAATTGAAGGGAAATTTAAAGTCATCCGAACAGAAATTGGTGCTGTCTCGATGTCGTTGCGCGACATTATTTGCCAGGCATTGCAGCGAGGGCTGGCTAATTTAGGAATTGATTATACATTTCCACGAGCTGATGAAGTGACAAATAACAAAGATATGCTTTACGAAATGATGGAATTATTCCATGAACAATATCCTGAACACGGTCTGATGCTTGTCGTAGACGAGCTGTTAGACTATTTGCGCGGGCGGAAAGAGCAAGAACTCACATTAGACTTAGGCTTTTTACGTGAATTTGGAGAAGTTTGCAGCAAAACCCGTCTTCGCTTTATTGCCGGCATTCAAGAAATGTTGTTTGATAATCCAAAATTCCAATTTGTTGCTGATTCCTTACGTCGCGTTAAAGAACGTTTCCAAGAAGTGCGTATTGTCCGGGAAGACATCGCTTACGTGGTGTCAGAGCGTTTATTGAAAAAAGATGAAAAACAAAAAGCGTTAATTCGTGAGCACTTAAGCAAATTTACGCCGCTTTACCATGGTCTTAGTGAAAACATGGAGACGTACGTCAATTTATTCCCAATTCATCCAGCATACTTAGAAACGTTTGAAAAAGTAAATATTGCTGAAAAACGTGTTGTATTGCAAACGATTAGCAGAGAAATCCGCAAGCTGATGACAAAAGAAGTGCCAGAAAATGAAACAGGAATCATTTCATTTGATAGCTACTGGCAATATATTGAAGAAGACTCGTCGTTAAGAAGCAATCCGAATGTTAGAGAGGTCATGGGCAAAGTTCAGACGTTGAAAGATAAGGTGCAAAGCGGCTTGACACGACCTGCATATAAACCAGCTGCGTTGCGCATTATCGACGCACTTGCCGTCTATCGTTTGACTACGGACGATCTAAATGCACCGATCGGGTTAACATCAGAAGAGTTAAGGGATAAGCTATTTTTAAATATTAGTATGCTATTAGATATGGATGAGGAAAATCCAGCTGACTTTTTGCGAACAACGATTGAGTCTGTTTTAAAACAAATTATGACAGCTGTCAGCTTCCAATATATTTCCGCCAACCAGGAAAACGGACAATATTATCTAGATATCAAAAAAGATATTGCTGTAGATGAACTGATTGAAAAACGCGGCGAAGAGTTAACCGACAATCAATTGGACAGCTACTATTTTGACGTACTGAAACAAGCAATGGAAGTGCTTGACCATCCATATGTGACAGGTTATAAAATTTGGCTGCATGAAATTCCGTGGGATGCTCGCCGTGTCAAACGACAAGGATATATCTTTTTCGGAGCGCCAAATGAACGTTCTACTGCCCAGCCGGAACGTGATTTCTACATTTATATGCTGCAGCCGTTTGAACCGCCGAAATTCCGCGATGAAGAAAAGCCGGATGAAGTATTTTTCCGGATGACGAAAAAAGATGACGAGTTCGTCCGTTTATTGCGGCTATACGGCGGTGCAAAAGAAATGAGCAATGATGCGTCAACGACAAAACAGCTATATTTAAACAAAGTCTCATATTATTTAAAACGCCTTACTACTTGGTTAAAAGACCATTTTGTCGATGCATTTGAAATTCAATACCGTGGCAAAAAAGGGTCTGTTTTTGAATTCGGCATGTTTCTTCCTGGTAACGCAACATTGATGGAATTGGTAGACACGGTGGCGGAAGAGCTACTAAGCCAATGGTTTGAAGAAAAGTACAGCGATTATCCATCATTCCGAAAACTAGAAAGAACGTATTTAACGAAAGATAATCTAGCAACATATGTGAGCGATGCGCTTTCTTATTTGAACGGAAGAAAAACAAGCCAAGGGGAAGCCATTTTAAATGGATTAGTGCTATTGGACCAAAAAGGCGAAATTAACGTCCGCAACTCTGGTTATGCCCGCTGGGTGATACCTGAATCCGTGATGAATTGAAATCGACTTTGATTTTGTTGTAATTTTTATGGATTGATAATCCATAAAACCCTTTTTATGCTTATGACCTATATCATCTCTATTTCCGAAAATGGAACAAATCTCTTTTTTTGGGTATACAAACCAAAAAAATAGACAAAAAAGCCCAGGGAGTGACGTTGGACATCAGTACTCGAACATTCGTTCGTTATCTTGCCTCTCTCCATTTCTGATAGACGTTCAGAAGGGGCTCGCTATAGCCACTCCTTCGCGTCAGTTTCATCCAGATCTGTCGTGATCGACGGACGAGTCGCCCTGCCATCGTGATCACCGTCTGAATAATCGTCTTGATGCGACGGCGTTTCACTTTGTGGTGCAACGGATGTC